>CAYMHN010000006.1:14715-20613 GCA_964390235.1 uncultured Candidatus Competibacteraceae bacterium | reverse complement strand
CGTGAACCTCTTCGACCGCGATCGGCGCCTCCAGATCTGCACCTACCCGTCGGGATGGCAGACCGCCAGATCCCCGCTGTGGAACCAGCCGCCGGCAAAAGCCTGTTCGGTGGCCTGCGGGTTCTTCAGATAGCCTTTCATGACGATATTGCCGCGGAACAGAATCTCCCCCAGGGTCTCGCCATCGCGCGGGACCGGCTCCAGCGATTCCGGATCGGCGACCAGCAGCTGCTCCAGCATCGGATAGCGCACGCCTTGCCGGGCCTTGAGCACGGCCTGCTCGGCCATGTCCAGGCTATCCCATTGCTCATGCCAGGCACAGACCACGGCCGGGCCGTAGACCTCCGTCAGGCCATAGACATGGGTAACCTTGAAGCCCATGCGCGCCATCGCTTCCAGCACCGCCGCCGGAGGCGCCGAGGCCGCGGTCATCACATTGACCTGATGACCGATACCCTGTTTCAGTTCCTCGGGGGCGTTGATCAGCAGGCTCAGCACGACGGGCGCACCGCACAGATGGCTGACGCGTTCCCGCCGAATCGCCTCGAAGATCGGCTCGGCGCGTACCGCGCGCAGACACACATGGGTGCCGCAGACCGCCGCCAGGGTCCAGGGAAAACACCAGCCATTGCAGTGAAACATCGGCAGGGTCCAAAGATAGACCGGATGATCGCCCATGCCCCAGGCGAGGATATTGGATACCGCGTTGAGATAGGCGCCGCGGTGATGATAGACCACGCCCTTGGGATTACCGGTCGTGCCCGAGGTGTAATTCAAGGCGATCGCCTGCCACTCATCGTCCGGCAACCGCCAGGGGTAAGCCGGATCGCCGCGCCCGAGAAAATCCTCGTAATCGTCACCGCCCGGCGCCGCCTCGGTCCCGGTCTCGTTGGGATCGTGGACCCGGATCAGCGGCGGCGGGTGTTCCAGCAGCGCCAGGGCGGCGTCGATGGTGCCGACGTACTCCTGGTCGACGATGACCAGGCCGGCCTCGCCATGTTCCAGCATGAAAGCGATCGCCGCGGGATCGAGACGGGTATTCAGCGCATTCAGCACGGCCCCGGCCATCGGCACGCCGAAATGCACCTCGATCATCTCCGGTGTATTGGGCAACATCACCGCCACGGTATCGCCGCGGCCGATGCCACGATCGGCCAGAGCCGAAGCCAGTTGCCGGCAGCGGGCATAGGTCTCGGCCCAGGTCCGCCGCACCACCCCGTGCACCACTGCGGTGCGCTCGGGATACACCGAAGCAGCCCGCTCGATGAAGGTCAGCGGCGACAAAGGTGCGTAGTTGGCCGGATTCCGGTCCAATCCAATCTCGTAGAGATCACTCATGGCGGAGACCACCAGGGTTTGCGCTTCTCGATGAAGGCGTTGACGCCTTCGCGGGCAATGTTGGAGTCCATATTGCAGGCCATGGTTTCGCTGGCATAGGCGTAGGCCTGCTCCAGCGGCATGCCCAGTTGCTGGTAGAACATGCGTTTGCCGATGGCCACCGCCAGCGACGGCTTGGCCACGATGCTGTTGGCCAGCGATCGGGTCACCGCCTCCAGTTCCTCATCGGCCACGACCCGGTTGACCAGCCCATACGCGCAAGCAGTGGCGGCATCGATGAATTCGCCCGTCAACAACATCTCCAAGGCCTTCTTGCGCCCCAGGTTGCGGCTCAGAGCGACCGCCGGGGTCGAACAGAACAGTCCCACATTGATACCGGATACCGCGAACCGGGCGGATTCGGCGGCAACCGCCAGATCGCAGT
This sequence comes from uncultured Candidatus Competibacteraceae bacterium, assembly GCA_964390235.1. GTDB lineage: Bacteria > Pseudomonadota > Gammaproteobacteria > Competibacterales > Competibacteraceae > CAYMHN01. The sequence goes on along the minus strand of CAYMHN010000006.1, from coordinate 18,851 downwards.
TCGCGACCAGCTGGCAACCGGCCGCCGTGGCGATCCCGTTGACCCGGGCAATCACCGGCTGGGGCAGTCGGTTGATGGTTAGCATCATCCGGCTGCATCGATCGAACAGTTGCCGGTATTCCGCCTTGTCGCGCAGATCGCGCATCTCCTTGAGATCATGACCCGCGCAGTAGGCGGGACCGCGGGCGGCCAGAATCACCACCCGAGCGCGATCTTCCCCGGCCAGCAGCTCCAGCTGCGCCTGCATGGACTCCAGCATGGCGCTGGACAATGCGTTGTAGTGCCGGGGGCGGTTCAGGGTCAAGGTAACCACGCCACCGGACTCCTCTCGCAGCAGCAAGGGCTCTCGATCAGACATGCCGGAGTCCATGACTCTCCCTCTCAGGTCGATAGTAGCGATCATTATCCCATGATGCCGGCCGGATGATCCAAGCTACAATGCACGCCCTGTTTTTCTTCCAACCAGAGGATCAGCCAGACTCATGACCGAGCATAGTGCCCTGCTCCAGCGCGCCGAGAATCTGTTGGCGCGGATCGAATCCTTGCTACCCGACGCCCCGCCGACTCCCGAGTGGGACCGCTGGATCGCGTTCCGCTGGCGTCGGCAGTTGCAGCGCGGCTACCTGCACCCCGTCCGACACCCGCACCGCCCGCGGCTCGAGGACTTGCAGTGCATCGAGCGTCCGAAAAATCTGCTGGATCGCAATACCCGCCAGTTCCTGGCGGGTCTTCCGGCGAACAATGCCCTGCTCTGGGGACCGCGGGGCACGGGCAAGTCATCGTTGATCAAGGCCTTGCTGCACGAATATGCCGACCAGGGACTGCGGCTGATCGAAGTGGACAAGGACGATCTGATTCTGCTTCAGGACATCATCGATCTGCTGGATCAGCGCCCGGAGCGCTTCATTCTTTACTGCGACGATCTGTCCTTCGAGGCCGATGACGCCAGTTACAAGGCGCTCAAGGCGATACTCGACGGATCCATCAGTGCCACCCCCGACAACGTGCTGCTCTATGCCACCTCGAACCGCCGCCATCTGTTGCCGGAATTCCAGTCGGAGAACCAGCAATCGCAGATCGTCGATGGCGAACTGCATCACGGTGAAGCGGTCGAGGAAAAAATTTCCCTGTCGGAACGGTTCGGACTCTGGTTGTCATTTCATCCGTTCAGCCAGGACGATTACTTGTACATTGTCGCTTACTGGCTGCAAAAACTGGGTCAGGCCGACGTCTGGTCAGCCGAACTCAGACGCCAGGCCTTGCAGTGGGCCTTGACGCGAGGTTCACGCAGCGGTCGGGTTGCCTGGCAATTCGCTCGGGATTGGACTGGCCGGAACAAATTGGACACAAGTTGAAAGGCAACAAGAAAATGCTTGCAAATACTCTACAATAATTGTACATTTAACTCGCCTAATAGCTAGGCTACTCCTCCCCAGTGGGAACTTGCTATAGGTTCCCCAATATTTGGTGGCTGTATCACAGCCACCTGATTTTTGCCTGGTCTTATGATGATGATATAAGACCAGGATATGAAAAAACCCGATCCCCGCGGGGATCGGGTTGTGCGATGCGGGATTACTCGCTCGCCTGCAGGATCATATAGGCCAGGGAATCCAGGATCTGTTCATCGGGCAGATCGACCCTGCCCCCTTTGGCCGGCATGGCATTGAATCCCTGCAAGGTATGCTGCTTCAGGACCTCCCAGCCCTGGGCCAGGCGCGCTTCCCAGGCGGCGGCATCGTCCAGCATGGGCGCGCCCGCCACCCCCACTGCATGACAGACCATGCAGACCTGATTGTAGGTCTGCTCGCCTCGGGCCAGATCGCGGCCCTCAAGCACCAGCCCGGTTGTCGCTTCGGCTTCGACGGTAGCGGCCTCCTCGGTAGCTTCGGCGACAGTTTCCTCCACATCCGTTTCCACCGGCCCGACAGCGGGTTCCTCGGCCACCGTCGGCTCCTCGGCCACCGTCGGCTCCTCGGCCACCGTCGGCTCCTCGGCCACCACCGGCTCGGGCGTGGGCAGATCCGCCACCTCCACTTCGCTCTGCTCGAGCATGAAGACCACGGCGGCATGCACCTCTTCGTCGCTGAGGTTGGCATTGCCACCGCGGGCCGGCATCTGATTGAAACCGTTGATGGCGTGATCGACCAACGTGTCCAGGCCCTTCTCCTGATAGCGCTGAGTCCAGGTCGCGGCATCCCCGGTCACCGGGGCTTCGAGCACGCCGGCCGCATGGCAGGCGGCACAGGCGCTGGTATAGACCTGCTCGGCGCTCATTGCAGCTACGCTCGGGGTAGGCGCGGCATCCGCCTGCTCGGAGCCGGCGACGACCACCCGTCCCACCGGCCTGAGGCGCTCGGCCGCCTCGGTCAACAATCGCTCGCCATGGTCAAACTCTGGCGCGCCAGCACTCGATACCAATTTGGCGGCGATGAAGATCGCGATGGAGATCACGACCAGCACACCCAGCACCGCGCTGAACATCTTCATGAACGCTTTATCTTGTTGATCCACCTTCACACCTCGACTTGCTCGGCATACGATTCAAAGGATGCCTGTGAGTATACTGGCATTACACCGGCCGGGAAATTCACCCCAGCGACTTCGCCGCCCGACTGAAAGCCGTACCGAGCTGGGCATAATCCGTGGTGACGGCGAATTGCGGAAACTGCTCGACAACCTTGGCGGGAGGTCGAAACAGAATACCGATCTCGGCCTGAGCCAGCATGGTCACATCATTGTAGGAATCACCAGCGGCCATCACCTTGAAGTTCAGATCCTGCAGGGCACGCACGGCCTGCCGCTTGGGATCGCGCAGGCGCAGGCGATAGCCGGCAATACTGCCGTCGCCGTCCACGTCCAGATGATGACAGAACAGGGTTGGCCAGCCCAGCTTGGCCATCAGGGGCGCGGCAAATTCGTAAAACGTGTCCGACAGAATGATGACTTGAGCGTATTGCCGCAACTGATCGAGGAACTCCGCGGCTCCGTCCAGCGGCTGGAGCCGGCCAATGACCGACTGGATATCGCCCAGACTCAGGCCATGGCGGCGCAGCAAGGCCAGCCGCCGGCTCATCAATTCATCATAGTCGGGAATATCACGGGTGGTCAGTGCCAATTCGTCGATACCGGTGTGCTCAGCCACGCCGATCCAGATTTCCGGCACCAGCACACCTTCCAGGTCGAGACAGGCGATATGCATCGCTGGGTTCTCCAGGGTTTATACTGCTTTAATCATGGACGCGCTGAAAACCCGGCAAAGTAGACCTTTTCCGGGCTCAGCGCAAGCCGACTGGCACACTGAACCCGAGGCCATCATGACCCAGAACAACGATCCGACCCTGGTCGATATCGACTGGCTGCGATTGCACGATGATCAACCCGAGCTGCGCCTGCTCGATGCCCGTTTCTTCCTGCCCAATGAGCAGCGCGACGCGCATGCCGAGTATCTGCGGGAACACCTGCCCGAGGCGGTGTTCTTCGACATCGATGCGATCTGCGACCCCGACAATCCATTGCCACACATGTTGCCCGACCCGCAACGGTTTGGCGACCTGGTGGGTCAATTGGGCATAGGCAACAAACACCACGTGATCTGCTACGACGATGGACGTTACCTGGGTGCCTGCCGGGCCTGGTGGGCGTTCCGCATCTATGGCCATGACCGGGTTTCGGTTCTGGACGGCGGGCTGCCCGCCTGGCGGGCAGCCGGACTACCGCTGGACAGTGGTGCCGTGTCAGTCCAAGCCACGGAATTCAAGGCCTTCAAGCGAGATCATCAGGTTGCCGATCTCGCTCAGGTCAGACAGGCTTTAGCGTCTGGCGCAAGCCAGATCGTCGATGCTCGGTCGGCCGAGCGCTTCGCCGGCACGGCCCCCGAGCCCCGCCCCGGCCTGCGTGCCGGCCACATGCCAGGGGCGCTGAATCTGCCCTTCAACCGCTTGATCGGCCCGGATGGCAAGCTGCGGGACCGGCGGCAACTGGAGCAATTGTTTCGTGACGCCAGCGTGCGGGATGATCTACCGGTGATCGCCTCTTGCGGCTCCGGGGTATCGGCGGCCGTGCTGCTGCTGGGTCTGCACCTGCTGGGGCGCAGCGATATCCCGCTCAAGGGCCTGATGCGCTCCATGTTCACC
>CAYMHN010000006.1:0-14705 GCA_964390235.1 uncultured Candidatus Competibacteraceae bacterium | reverse complement strand
GCAGCGATATCTCGCTCTATGACGGTTCCTGGGCGGAATGGGGCGGCCGCGAGGACACGACCGTCGCTTCCTGAGCGTGTGCCGCCCGCCACCGCCGCAATGCCTCCCGAGTGTCGATATCATTCAGTATGCCGAGGTCGTCGATCACCACCTCGTGCACCTGATCGGCGTGTACGCTGAGCAGCGCCCGCGCGCCCCGGTCGCCGGTCAGCTGCCGCATGGCGGAAAAGAAGCTGCGCGCCCAAAGCACCGGATTGCCCCGTTGCCCATGACAAACGGGCACGCAGATGGCACGACCCCGTCGCGGATCGAAAGACTGGATCAGGCGGTCGATGTGCTCATGACGGATACCCGGCATATCGCCCAGACAGACCACTACCGCGGCGCAGGGCTGGAGCGCTTGCAGACCGTGACGCAGGGAGCTGCTCAGACCCTCGCGATACCGTGGGTTGCGCACCAGACGCACCGGATGCCGCGCCAGGGCCAGTTCGACGGCTTCCGCCTGATGGCCGGTCACAACCACGACTTCGGCCACCGCCGCCTTGCCGACTTCGTTGACGATACGCTCGATCATCGGCTGGCCCCCCAGATCGATCAGCAGCTTGTTGGTCTCTCCCATCCGCCGGGACCGACCCGCCGCCAGCACCAGTGCCGCTATCCGGGGCACGGCTCAGCCACCATGACGCACCAGAGTCATCTGAGCCAGTATGGACAGCGCGATCTCGGCCGGTGAATCTGCCCCTATGGCCAAGCCGACCGGAGCATGCAGTCGATCGATCGCGGCCCGGGTCAGCCCTTCGGCCAGCAGCCGCTCGATCCGTGCGGCATGGGTGCGCCGGCTACCCAGCGCGCCGACATAGAAAGCCGGCGAACCCAGCGCGATACGCAAGGCGGGATCGTCCAGCTTCGGGTCGTGGCTCAGACTTACCACCGCCGTGCGCTTATCGATGGCCAGCTGTTGCAGCGCCACATCCGGCCATTCGGTGCACAGATTCACCCCGGGCATGCGCTCCCCTTCCGACCAGGCGGCGCGAGGTTCGACCACGGTCGGCTCGTAACCGCACAGCCGCGCCATCGGAATCAATGCCTGGGCGATGTGGACGGCACCGATCAGGATCAGTCTGAGCGGTGGATTGAACACCTGGATGAAGACACCATCCTGCTGACCGCTGCGGTCGTTGATCAGAGCCTGCCTGGCCGCGGCCAGCACCGAGGCGCCGAATTCCGGCAGCTGCTCGGTATCGGGATACGCCAGCCGCTGCTGCCCATCGGCCAGCCGGGTCAGCAGCACGACCGGGCGCTTGTCGCGTTGAGACTCCAGCAACTGGAGCAACAGCCGGTATTTCATTCCAGCCGTTCCAGATACACCGCGATCCGTCCGCCGCAAGCCAGACCCACGGCCCAGGCCTGTGCATCGCTGACGCTGAACTCCAGCAACAGGGGTGTTCCCGTCTCCATCACCCGCAAGGACTGCTCGATCACCTCGGCTTCGATACAGCCGCCGGAGACCGACCCCACGAAGGCTTGTCGCTGGTTCACGGCCAGCAGACTGCCGACCGGGCGCGGGGCCGATCCCCAAGTGCTGACGACCGAAGCCAGGGCAACTCCCAGCCCCTGCTCATGCCAATCGGCGGCGGTCCGCAGAATCTGCGGATTGTCCAGCGCGAGCGGTCGGGACATCATGTCAGCATCCGAGGAGTGGCTTCCAGCACGCGCGACAGTTGTTGCAGGCTGGCCAGATTATGCACCGCGCGCAGTTCATCGACATGCGGAAGCATGGTCCGCATACCCCGAGCCCGGGGTTGGAAATCGGCATAACGCAACAGTGGATTGAGCCAGATCAATCGCCGGCAGGAACGGTGCAGTCTCGCCATGGCCTGCTCCAGCCGAACCGGGTCCCCGCGATCCAGGCCATCGCTGATCAACAAGACCACGGCGCCGCGACTCAGCACCCGGCGCGACCAGTCCCGGTTGAACACATGCAGGCTGTCGCCGATGCTCGTGCCCGCCGACCAATCGGCCACGGTACTGCCCACCCTGCCCAGCGCCGTGTCAACATCGCGACAGTTCAGCTGGCGCGTGATATTGGTCAGTCGGGTACCGAAGACAAAAGTGTGGACCCGGCCACCATCATGACTCAGCGCATGGGCGAAATGCAGCAGCATGCGAGCATAGCCATCCATGGAGCCGGAAACATCGCACAGCAGCACCAAGGGGGGTGGCAGCACGCGACGCCGTCGCCAGGCCAGTCGCGCCGGTCCGTCGGGCGTTCGCAGACTGGCTTGCAGGGTAGCGCGTCGATCCACTTGCGAGCCTCGCGGATCCGTCCGCCAACGCCGGCTCGGCAACGATCGGCGCTGCCAGCGCAGCTGGTGCAGCAGGGCTTGGGCTTCGCGCAACTCCTGTTCCGACATCTGCTCGAAATCCCGGGTAGTCAGCGCTTCCCGCCGTGACCAACCCGTTGTTCCCGTGCCACACGATCGTTCGGTCTCGCCGATACTCCACAGACTCGGCGCGCCTGACTCTCGATGAGCTTGATCGCTGGCGGCATCCACGCGTCCCGAATCCAGAGTGCGAGGTTGTCGTGGATTGCCCCATAACAGGCGGAACGCCTGGTCGAACAGCTGTTGCTGTTCGGGCCGGTCCAGCCATGCCGCGCGCAGCGCGCCGTAGACATCGTCTGTGCGTCGCAGATCGACCAGTTGCACCGCCCGCAGCCCGGTCTGCATTCGGTCGGCGCCGATAGCCAGACCGGCACCACGTAACAGGCGGCCGAACCGCACCAGGTTCGCCAGCAAATGACCGGTGCTCATGCAGTCCGCTCCCCGCGCCTGGTCAGCAGCCGTTGCGTCCCGTCCGATTGCACATACTGGATATCATCCCGGTACTTGAGCAGTAGGCCCAGCGTATCATCCAGCACTGCGGGGCTCAGGGTCACGGTATCGAGCTGGATCAGCGCCCGGCACCAGTCCAGGGCTTCGGCCACACCGGGAGGTTTGAACAGATCGAGCTGGCGCAACTGCTGAACCACCTCGACCAGTTGCCGGCTCAGCCGCTCCGGGGCCTCGGGCATGCGCCGCCGAATGATGGCCAGTTCCCGCTCCGGATCGGGGTAGTCGATCCAGTGGTAGAAACAGCGCCGCTTGAGCGCATCGTGGATCTCCCGGGTGCGATTGGAGGTGATGATCACGACTGGCGGCCGGGTGGCCCGAACCGTGTCCAGCTCAGGAATGCTGACCTGCCAGTCCGACAGGAATTCCAGCAGATAGGCCTCGAACGGTTCATCGGTTCGATCCAGTTCATCGATCAGCAGCACGGGCGGACCTTCGGGTCCGGACTCCAATGCCTGCAACAGCGGTCGCCGCAGCAGGAACTCCCGGCCATAGATATCGGCTTCCCGGAGTCGGCCCGCGGACGCACGGTCAGCCACGGCCTCGGCCAGTCGAATGGCGATCATCTGCCGGGGGTAGTTCCACTCATAGACCGCGGCCGCGATGTCCAGACCTTCATAGCATTGCAAGCGGATCAGCGGTCGATTCAGCTCGCTAGCCAATACCTTGGCGAGTTCAGTCTTGCCAACTCCGGCCTCGCCCTCCAGCAGCAGAGGGCGTTCCAGTTTCAGCGCCAGAAACAACGCCGTAGCCAGTCCACGCTCGGCCAGATAGCCGCCGCGCTCCAGCAGATCCAGCGTGGCCTCTATGCTGTCAGGCTGACTCATGCGGGGGAGTGGTACCATCCTGCGGTCCAGGATCAAGGATGGCGGCGAAATTGGCAAAGAACTGATCCGCCGTCTTGCGAGTAGCTCCAAGAACCAGTCTCGACCCTACCTGGGCCAACTTGCCACCGACCCGGAACTCGGCAGTATAGCGCAGCAGGGTCTCGTCACCCCGCTCATCCAGCTCCACATCGGCACTGCCGCGGGCAAACCCGGCCACCCCGCCCTGCCCCTCGCCGCCCAGCGTGTAGCGGGAGGGTGGATCGAGATGTTCCAGACTCACCCGAACCTTGAAACGGGCCTGCACCGGTCCGATCCTGGCTTGAATCCGGGCCTGGTAGCTCGTATCGTCCAGTGGCTCCAGCAGTTCACAGCCCGGAATCGACTGTTGCAGGATATCGGGGTCGTTCAAGGCCTGCCAGACCCGTTCGCGGCTGGCCTTGATGCAATACTCTCCGGCGATGTCCAAGTCGCTGCTCCTGAAGCAATAAGGTGGGTAAACGCTAGTCGAGCTGCTGACCTGTATTCAAGACTCGAGCCAGGTCCAACAGCATGGCCGCCGTTGCTCCCCAGATTAGGTGTTCCCGGTAATTCAGCACGTAGTAATAGCGGCATCGACCCCGGATCAGCCGACTGTGCCGCTGGTAATTGCGAGTGTCAAGCACGATGTCCAGCGGGACCTCGAATATCTCGGCCACCTCATCCGGGTCGGGGCGCAGGTTCACGGGCGGGGTGACCAGGCCCACTACCGGAGCGACCAGGAACCGGGTAATCGTCTGGTAATGGATGAGCTGTCCGAGCACTTCGATCTGCTCACTCCGCAAACCCACCTCCTCTCGCGCCTCGCGCAAGGCCGCATCGATCGGGCTGGCATCGGTGGGCTCCACCCGCCCCCCGGGGAAGCTGACCTGCCCCCCATGGTGCTTCAGGTGCTCGGTGCGCCGGGTCAGCAATACGGTAACCCCCTCGTCGCGCTCGATCAACGGCACCAGGACCGCGGCCAGCGTCAAGGCATGGGCTTCGGCCGGCATCCCCGCCACCACATGATCACCGCTCCGGCTTGCGGCATCGAAGCACAAGGACAGCTGCCGGCGGAGCCGCGTGCACAGGACCGAGGCGGACGACGTTGCCATGCGCTCACATCGTATAGGTGGGTCGTCCCGACTTCACCAGGGTTGCCAGCAAGGATTCGATCCGTTTGTTGACCTCCGAACTCTGTTTGTCGAAATGGATGCCGATCCCGGCCGGACGGCCGGCCGTGGCCCGTGGATTCAGCCAAACGACGCGCCCCGTGGCCTGAAGGAGTTCGTGGATTTCCGGCAATTGCAGCAACAGACTGACCTCATCGCCGATCTCGAACCGGTGATCCGTGGGCACGAACAGACCGCCCTGGGACAAAAAAGGCATGTACGCGGCATACAGGGTATCGCGGTCCCTGAAATTGAGGTTCATGATCGGTGTGGAATCATTACTGTCTGTCATGGGCGGAGTCACTCCAATCCGGCGGCTGCGAGACCCCGGGACGGTTGAAGTCGGCAAGCCAGGCGATCAATAGAAGTTGCTGATTGACCGGTGTGGGCAACAATCGCAGCAGCTCGTTCAAGCGGTCCATCCGCCGAAACAGCAGATCCGGAGGAACGGGCGTTGCCAGACTGTTCAATGGGGAGCGGAGATCGTCATTCACCAGCGGACAGTCCGCACCGCTTGTCTTGAGCCGAATCATATCCCTCAGCCAGCTCGATAGCCAGCCCAGATTCCGCGCGGAATCCTCGGCCAGGCACTGCTCGGCCAGCGCTTCCGGGGACTGCCGGTCGGCCAGGAAATCCTGCCAGGCCTTGAACAGATCCATGCGGCGCCGCATCCGATCCCCTTCGCCCAGGGTTTTCGCCAACAAGGGCGCGCCCTCGGCCAGATGCAGCAGCAATTCGGGATTCCGGATATCAGGCACCATCTGGCGCAACCAGTTCTCGGCAAGCGCGGTCTCCGGCCGGCCGAAGACCAGCCGCTGGCAGCGGCTGATGACGGTGGCCGGCAGTCGGCCCGGCGAGGTGCTGATAAGCAACAACAGACTGCCAGGCGTCGGTTCTTCCAGGGTTTTCAGCAAGGCATTGGCCGCGTGCGGATTCAGCTGATCGGCCGGGCTCAGACTGACCAGCTTGAAACCCTGTCGTTGACTGGTTCGCTGCAAGAATTCACTCAGTTCCCGGATCTGATCGATCTTGATCGGACCACCGGTCGTCTCGGGCTGGATCTGCAACCAATCCGCATGGGTGCCGGCGAACAGCTGCCGGCAATCACGGCACTGTCCGCAAGCCCAGGGAATCTCCGAGTCGGCGACCGGCTGCCTGCACAGCAGGCGAGCGACCAATGCCCGAGCGAAATGCTGTTTGCCCAGACCGGACGGTCCGCAAAGCAACAGTGCATGCGGTAGCCGCCGATCGACCTGCTGGCTCCAGGTACTCCGCCATTGCGCGGCTTGCCAGGGCAGTGGCGCCTCCCGCGGGGTCATTGCCGCCATGTCGCAAGCTGCTCATCCAGCAGCCTGTCCAGTTCGGCCTGAACCCGATCCATGGGCCGGCCGGCATCGATGATCCGGTAACGATCCGGTTGCTCGGCAGCTCGATTCAGATACGCCCGGCGTACTCGCTCGAAGAACGCCAGCTCTTCCCGCTCGAAACGATCGACCGGCTCGCCGCGTCGCCCGGCCCGGCGCAAGCCCAGGGCGACGTCCGGTAGATCCAGCACCAGGGTCAGATCGGGTTGCAGCCCGTCCTGCACCCAGCGCTCCAGGACGGCGATGCGTTGCTCGGGCACGCCGCGCCCCCCGCCTTGATAGGCATAGGTGGCGTCGGTGAAACGATCGCACAGGACCCAGTCGCCACGCGCCAGCGCGGGACGGATGACTCTGGCCAGATGCTCGGCGCGGGCGGCGAAGATCAGCAACAGCTCGCTGTCCACCGCCATCGGCTCCCCGGTATCTTCCAGCAGCAGGCGCCGGATGGCCTCTCCCAGCGTCGTGCCACCGGGCTCTCGGGTCATCGTCACTGGCACGCCAACCGCCCTCAGTTGCTGCGCCAGATAGGCGATCTGGGTGGACTTGCCGGCTCCCTCGGAGCCTTCCAGCGTGATGAAGCGACCCTGCATGTCACTGCTGCTGGCTGAGACGATAACGACGGACGGCGCGATTGTGCTCGTCCAGGGTGCGGGAGAACACATGTCCACCCTCGCCGTTGGCCACGAAATACAGCGTATCGCCGTCGGCCGGCGCAACCGCGGCGCGCAACGAGGCCCGTCCAGGCAAGGCGATGGGGGTGGGGGGCAGGCCGGGCCGGGTATAGGTATTGTATGGCGTATCCCGGACCAGATGCACCCGCAGCAATCGACCATCGAATTCCTCACCCAGACCGTAGATCACGGTCGGATCGGTCTGCAGCAGCATACCCCGCCGCAAACGGCGGTCGAACACGCCGGAAACCTCCCGCCGCTCGCCACTGAGACCGGTTTCCTTCTCGATGATCGACGCCATGATCAGCGCTTGATACGGGGTATCCAGCATCAGATCGTCCTGGCGCAGTTCCCAGGCTGCATCCAGCTCGCGTTGCATGGCTTGATGGGCACGCCGCAGAAAGGCCAGATCGCTGGTGCCGGCGGGAAACCGATAGGTATCGGGAAAGAACCAGCCTTCCGCATGCTCATCGGGCTGTCCGAGCCGGGCCATGATGTCCGCGTCATCCAGACCCCGCAAGCCGGATTCGATCTTGTCGTGCGCCCACAACGCATCCAGCAGCTGTCGGAAGGTCCAGCCCTCGACCACCGTCAGCGAATACTGCACTACCCGGCCCGTCACCATGTCGTCGAGCAGCCGGCGCGGTGTGATGGCCTGCTCCAGCCGATACTCCCCGGCCTGAATCCGGCCGGCCAGACCACTCAGACGCCCGTATACCCGCCAATAAAGGGGTTGCGACAACCAACCCCGCGCGGCCAGATCCTGCGCGATGGAGTCGATCGAGGCACCGCGCCGGACCGTGTAGACTTCACCGTCCGCCGCCAGCGGTAGATCGAGGGCGCGTTCATAGTCCAGCCAGAGAAACAAGGTGGCTCCCGCGCCCAGCAGCAACAGCGCGACCAGAGCCAGTCCGAAGCGCTTCATACCAGGCGACCGAAGATCACCGTGCCGTTGGTACCGCCGAAGCCGAAGGAGTTGGACAATACCCGGTCGACTCGGCGTTGCTGGGGTTCATGGGGCACGTAGTTAAGATCGCAACCCGGCTCCGGTCGGTCCAGATTGATGGTCGGCGGAACCACCTGGTCGCGTAGCGCGAGGATGGAAAAAATCGCCTCCACACCGCCCGCGGCGCCAAGCAGATGCCCGGTCATCGACTTGGTCGAGCTTACCGCCAAACGATAAGCATGATCGTCGAAACAGGTCTTGATGGCATCGGACTCGATCTTGTCGCCGGCCGGCGTCGAAGTACCGTGAGCATTGATGTAATCGATCTGATCCGGGTTGAGCCCGGCATCGGCCAGGGCCGCGCGCATGCAGCGTCTCGCACCGTCGCCGGACTCCTCCGGCAAGGTCATGTGATAAGCGTCCCCGCTCATGCCGAAACCCAGCAGTTCAGCATGGATCTCCGCGCCCCGGAGGCGGGCCTGCTGGTACTCTTCCAGCAGGATGACGCCGGCACCGTCGCCCAGGACAAAGCCGTCGCGGTCCACATCCCAGGGTCGGCTGGCGGCCCGCGGATCATTGTTGCGCGTGGACAGGGCGCGCGCTGCGGCGAAACCACCCAAACCCATGGGGGTAGTCCCCATCTCGGCTCCGCCAGCCAGCATCGCGTCGGCGTCGCCATAGGCGATCAGCCGCGCCGCCAGCCCGATGCTGTGGGTCGCCGAGGTGCAGGCGGTCACGACCGCCAGATTGGGTCCGCGGATGCCGAGCTTGATGGACAGATTGCCGGAGATCATATTGATGATGCTGCGCGGTACGAAGAACGGAGTGATTTTGCGCGGACCGCCATTCAGATAGGCTTTGTGACCTTCCTCGATGCCTCCCAGCCCACCGATTCCGGAGCCGATGCAGACCCCGATCCGATCGGTATTGTCCTCGGTCACTTCCAGACCGCTGCCCTCCAGGGCCTGCACCGCGGCGCCGATCCCGTAGTGGATGAACAAATCCATCTTCTTGGCCTCGCGCCGATCCAGGTAGGCCTCGGTGTTGAAATCGCGTACCGCACCGGAGAAACGCACCGGGAAATCACTGGCATCGAAGATATCGATCGGCGTGATTCCGCTCTGGCCCGCGAGTATGTTGGCCCACGCCCGATCGATGGTATTGCCGACCGGCGAGATGATGCCCAAACCCGTCACTACCACGCGTCGTCTGGTCAAATCGGTCTCTCCTCGGGAAACAAAAACCGCAGCCATGGCGGCATGGCTGCGGTCGGGTTACCTTCCGCCGACTACTCGCCGAGGTGGGCGTTCACATAATCAATGGCTTGCTGGACGGTGGTGATCTTCTCGGCATCTTCATCCGGAATCTCACATTCGAACTCCTCTTCCAGCGCCATCACCAGTTCTACCGTATCGAGCGAATCAGCGCCCAGATCATCGACAAAGGAAGCATCGGACGCGACCTGCTCTTCCTTAACCCCCAGTTGCTCGATGATAATCTTCTTTACTCGCTCTTCGACTGTGCTCATGGTTCGAGTGATCCTCGCCTAGTGGATGATCTTTGCTTGTTTCCAGCGCTATTGTAGGTAAATTGCGCGGGTTCTACCAATACCGCCCGGACCGGCAACACCATGGTTCAGGCCATGTGCATGCCGCCATTGACATGCAGGGTCTCGCCGGTGATGTAGGCCGCCTCCGCCGAAGCCAGAAAGGCGACGGCGCAGGCGATGTCTTCCGGCCGACCCAGACGGGCTAGCGGGATCGACTCGGTCAGCGCTCGGCGCTGCGCATCGTCCAGCGCGCGCGTCATATCGGTATCGATGAAGCCGGGCGCCACCGCATTGACCGTAATCCCCCGGCTGCCGACCTCGCGAGCCAGCGATTTGGTGAACCCCGTCACGCCGGCCTTGGCCGCCGCGTAATTGCACTGCCCGGCATTGCCGGTGGCGCCAACTACCGAAGTGATGTTGATGATGCGGCCCTGCCGGACTTTCATCATGCCGCGCAGCACCGCCTTGCTGAGCCGGTACACCGCGCTGAGATTGGTGGCGATGATCGCGTCCCAGTCCTCGTCCTTCATCCGCATCAGCAGGCCGTCGCGGGTGATGCCGGCATTGTTGACCAGCAGAGTGATTGGTCCGAAGTCCCGGGTCACGGTATCCAGCACGGTCTGGATCGAGTCCGTAGCGGTGACCTCGAGTACCATTCCCCGTCCGGCGATGGACTGCTCGATCAGACTGGCGCTGATCGCCTCGGCGCCCGTATGGCTGGTCGCCGTGCCGATGACGCAGGCACCCCTGCGTCCCAGTTCCAGGGCGATGGCCTGGCCAATGCCACGGCTGGCACCGGTAACCAGGGCAACCGTACCGTCCAGTCGTGAAGTGTCCGTCATCAATCCCCTCAGTATTTAAGCAACACCGAACCCCAGGTGAAACCACCCCCGAAGGCTTCCAGCAATACCGTATGCCCACGCTGAATACGCCCGTCGCGCACCGCGACGTCCAGCGCCAGAGGAACCGAGGCCGCCGAGGTATTGGCATGGGTGCTGACGGTATTGATGACACGCTCCAGAGGCAGACCCAGTTTACGGGCGGTGGCCACCAGTATGCGCTCATTGGCCTGATGCGGCACCAGCCAGTCCAGATCGGCGACACTCATGGCGTTGGCCGCCAGGGTGTCCTCGACGATCCGACCCAAGGTCTTGACCGCCACCTTGAAGACTTCATTACCGCGCATCGCCACATAGGCCCGATTCTGTCGGGTACGATCATACCCCTGCGAAACGCCGGCCGGAACCCAGAGCAATTCCTTGTAGCTGCCGTCGGCCGACAGTCGGGAGGACAGAATGCCGGGCTCGGCGGCCGCTTCCAGCACCACGGCGCCGGCACCGTCGCCGAACAGGATACAGGTGCCGCGATCACTCCAGTCGAGTATGCGGGTGAAGGTCTCGGCGCCGATTACCAGGGCGTGTCGGCTGGCACCGGTGCGGATGAACTTGTCGGCGACGTCCAGGGCATAGACGAACCCGCTGCACACCGCCTGAAGGTCGAACGCGGCACAGGGCGGGCAACCCAGCCGCTGCTGCAGCTGACTGGCCACGCTGGGAAACACATGATCCGGCGTGGTCGTGGCAACCACGATCAGATCCAGATCTCCGGGTGTAATGCCGGCCGCTTCCAGAGCACGCCGCGCGGCCTGCTCGGCCAGATCGGCGGTCGTCTCATCGGGTGCCGCAACATGGCGCTGTTGGATGCCGGTACGTTCGACGATCCATTCGGCGCTGGTATCGACCATGCGTTCCAGATCGTTGTTGGTCAACACCTGTTCCGGCAGATAGCCACCAGTGCCGATGATACGGGCGTAGCTCATGCGTGCCTTTTGGACTCCAGTGCCGACAGATGCCGTTCGATACGATGCGGCACGCGGTTGGCGATGACCAGCCGGGCGATCCGGATGGCGTTGGCGAAAGCCACGGCATCCGCTCCCCCGTGGCTTTTGACCACGATACCTTGCAGACCCAGCAAGCTGGCGCCATTGTAGCGGCGCGGATCAATCCGCCGACCCAGCGAGCGCAGCACCGGCAGTGCCACCAGACCGGCCAGTCGCGTCAGCCAGTTGCGCCGGAACTCGAGCTGCATATAGTGCCGAATCAGCCTGGCCACCCCTTCACTGGACTTGAGGGCGATATTGCCGACGAAACCATCGCAGACCACGACGTCCACATCGTCCAGAAAGATACCGTCGCCCTCGACAAAACCGACGTAGTTGAGTGGACTGGCGGTCAGCAAACGCGCCGCCTCCCTGACCTGCTCATTGCCCTTGATCTCCTCCTCGCCGATATTGAGCAGTGCCACGCGGGGTTTATCCAAGGCGTCCACGGCCGTGGCCAGCACCGAACCCATCAGGGCGAATTGCAGCAGATGTTCGGCCTTGCTGTCGATATTCGCGCCCAGATCGAGCACATGGACATGGCCGCGAACCGTCGGGAGCGTGGTGCAGATCGCCGGGCGGTGGATGCCGGGCAGGGTCTTGAGCACGAACTTGGCCGTCGCCATCAGCGCGCCGGTATTGCCGGCACTGACACAGGCATCGGCCTCGCCCTGCTTGACCAGGTTGATGGCCACCCGCATCGACGAGTCCTTCTTGAGCCGCAAGGCCTGCGAAGGCGATTCGTTCATGGCTACGGTCTGCGGTGCATGGCGAACCGTGATGGCCGGGTGGCCATGACCGCCCAGGGCTTTCAGCTTGTCGTGCAGCAGCGCTTCCTGGCCGACCAGGATCAGCTTGAGATCACCGCCAGCGGCGCATTCAAGCGCGGCGGGTACACTGGCATCCAGGCCGATATCCCCACCCATCGCATCGATGGCTATGGTGGCCGGGCGATTCATCGCCTGCGTCCGAGTCGCCTGCCGGGCACTTATTCGTCGTCGTCTTCCTCGACGACCTGCTGCGCGATGGCCTGACGGCCACGATAATAACCATCGGGGGTCACATGATGTCGGCGATGGATCTCGCCGGTGGTGGGATCAACCGACAGGGTCGCCCCTCGCAGCGCATCATGAGCCCGGCGCATACCGCGCTTGGAACGGGTCTTGCGATTCTGTTGAACAGCCATGGATTACGGACTCCTTGGGAAAATCCGGTTAAACCGGTGTTGAAAATCCGGCAGCTTACTCCCCGTCCGGCCTCAACAAGCGGCCGAGATCGGCGAATGGACGGCGGGTGTCACTTTCGGCGGCAGGCGCCGATCCAAGCAATGGCAGGACACAGACGCCATCGGGATGCCGGGGAATCAAGGGTAGCGCAAGAATCAGCTCGTCCTCCACCAGTTCCGTCAAATCCAGTCCATCCACCACTATCAAGGGATCATAATCCGCCGGCAAGGACTGAGCCTGATGCTCGCTGAGCAGCAAACCCAGACGGGGCCGCGTCTTGAGCGTGCAGCGATAGGGCTGCATACACCGCTGGCAGATCAGTTCCACCACCGCCTCGACCGCGCCTTCGATGGTGTGCAAAGCCTGCTCGTCACGACCAAACCGCAGATCCACGGTCGCCTTGCCATGCATGGCGTGAACCAACTCGCGCAGTCTGGTCATACCTGTCAATGCCACGGCGCCGCACAGACTTTGCCCGGTCAGAGACCACGGATCGATATGCTCGGGAAGTTGGTTGCGCATAAAGCTATTAATAGTATAGTGGCTCATCACCCCTGTCAAAATACTTTTTACCGACCCAAACGCTTGATGACATGAGCAAAATTTCTGCACCAGCCGCAGCAAACTCCGGGTTGCCGGACGGTCGGCAGTTGATTCTGGCATCCACCTCGTCTTACCGCAAACAGCTGCTGGAGCGGCTGGGCCTGCCGTTTATCGCCACCGCCCCGGACACCGACGAAACCCCTGGCGACCACGAACCGCCGGAGGAGCTGGCGGCCCGGCTGGCCGTTGCCAAGGCTCGCTCCGTTGCCCACCGCCACCCACGGGGGCTGATCATCGGCAGTGACCAGGTTGCCGAATGCCTGGGCCAGCCGCTGGGAAAACCGGGTAATCCGGAACGCGCGATATCCCAGCTCAAGCTGGCCAGTGGCAATACGGTCAACTTTCACACCGGCCTCTGCCTGCTGGACGCTGCCAGTGGCCGAGAACAGTGCGAGGTGGTTCCCTTCCACGTCCAGTTTCGCCCGCTCGATGACGCACAGATCGAGCGCTATGTGCTGCGCGAACAGCCCTATGACTGTGCCGGCGGTTTCAAGGCGGAAGGACTCGGCATCGCCCTGTTCGAGCGGCTGTCCGGGGACGACCCCAACGCGCTGATCGGCCTGCCCTTGATTCGCTTGTGCCGGATGCTGGCTCGGGAAGCCATCGTGATCCCATGAATTCTGTCCCTCGAACTCTTGAAATTCCTCTTGCAAGCTCCATCTAGCACCTATGTCAACCAGTGCCAATTCAGGAGGTTTATCATGAGTGTCGTACGTTATGATCCCTGGTCCGTGTTCGATCGCTTCACCAAGGAACTCAATGCCTTGAACCCCCGCTCCGGCGAGGAGGGCGATGATTCCCGGGTGGTGACCGGACGCTGGGCCCCGTCCGTCGATGTGCGCGAGGAGTCCGGTCAGTTCGTGCTGGTCGCCGATATCCCCGGTGTCGATCCCAAGGATATCGAAATCACCATGGACAACAGCGTGCTCACCGTCAAGGGCGAGCGCAAGCTCGAGCAGCGCGACGAAAAGCAGGGCTACAGCCGCATCGAGCGCGTCTACGGTTCGTTCTACCGACGCTTCAGTCTGCCCGACAGCGCCGACGCCGAGCGCATCAGCGCCAAGGGCGAGCACGGGGTATTGACCATCACCATTCCCAAGAAGGAAAAAGCCCAGCCGCGACGGATCACCGTCGGGGGCTGAGCCCTGAGGGTAGCCGACCACGGGGCCGCAACGGCCCCGTGGTTTTTCCGGCGGACAAGCCGACTATAATGACGGTGAAACCCCACCAAGGAACCATCCCACCGTCATGCAAGAAGAATTCAAGCAGGCCGCACTGCATTATCATCAGACCCAGCGCCCCGGCAAGCTGGCCATCGTCGCCACCAAACCGCTGGCCAATCAGCGCGATCTGGCTCTGGCCTACTCGCCCGGCGTGGCGGTGGCCTGCGACGCCATCGTCGAGCAACCGGCCAGCGCCGCCCTGTACACCGCGCGCGCCAATCTGGTGGCGGTGATCACCAACGGCACGGCGGTGCTGGGTCTGGGCAATATCGGCCCGCTGGCGTCCAAGCCGGTGATGGAAGGCAAGGCCGTGCTGTTCAAGAAATTCGCCGATATCGA
>CAYMHN010000005.1:1562-20639 GCA_964390235.1 uncultured Candidatus Competibacteraceae bacterium | reverse complement strand
CGCTAACGTATTGAACTACAGTGGAATTTCAGGACGCCTGACAAATATGGGTTAGAAGAACAGCGACATCGGCATCGCTGTCGGGTCGGTGTGTGCCACGAGCGCGACTGCCGAAAACGATTGCGCCTGCCGTGTCGTAGCGGTCGGCGATCAACCCCAGGAAGCGGCGAACGGCTGCCTCGGTGTCACCGTCCAGGCGGTTCATTTCAAAACGCTCCAGTGGGATTCCACGATGGTTGACAGATAGTAACGTATGCCAGGATGGGAGCGAAGGCAACGCACTATTGCGAGCCTGCCACCTGATTCTCCGATCCGGGGTCGGCACATGCCATCCGCGCTGGCCGACTTCGAACAACCCTTGGTCATCCGGTGAATCGTGAACGAAATGATCCATGTGGTGTTCGATTTCGTTCTGCCGCGACCCGAGGTGGTCGACGGCCGGTTCCCGCCGAGAAGTGAATCAGGAAAGCGGAGAACTGGCAAGAGTTGGCGCCGGTTCTGGTGAACTCATGAGAAGCCCTGATAACGATCTGTGGTGCCCGGAGCCGGATTCGAACCGGCATGGCCGCAAGGCCGGCGGATTTTAAGTCCGCTGCGTCTACCATTTCGCCACCCGGGCCGGGACCGTGGGAACGAAGATTGAAGTGGAGGCTGGGGTCGGAATCGAACCGGCGTAAACGGCTTTGCAGGCCGCTGCATGACCACTCTGCCACCCCGCCATGGGAAATGCGCTTACAAAACGAAAAAACCCCGCTCAAGCCGGGGTTTCAGCAATCTGGAGCGGGAAACGAGACTCGAACTCGCGACCCCAACCTTGGCAAGGTTGTGCTCTACCAACTGAGCTATTCCCGCCTCGTGAGAGCGCAAATGGTAGCATAAAACATCACCTCGTCAAGAGGCCTGCTTCATCACCGGCCAGGCCGCCAGCAGGTACAGCACCATGGACCACAGGGTCAGCAGCGCCGCCACGCTGAGCAGCGCCAGTCCCAGTTCCAGGATCGGCACGCCCACCACCGGCTGGCGGTACAACAGCAGCAGCAGCGCGATCATCTGGGCGGTGGTCTTGAGCTTGCCGATCATGGACACGGCCACTGCCTTGCGGCTGCCCAGCTGCGCCATCCACTCGCGCAGGGCCGAGATGGCGATCTCGCGGCCGATGATGATGGTCGCGGCGACCGCCATCAGCGGCGTCGGAATGGCTTGTACCAGCAGGACCAGGGCGGTCGCCACGATCAGCTTATCGGCCACCGGATCAAGAAACGCCCCGAATGCCGAAGTCTGACCCAGGCGGCGAGCCAGATAGCCATCCAGCCAGTCGGTCAGGGCCGCCAGCCCGAACAGCAGGGTGCAGACCAGGTTCGACCAACCGTAGGGCAGATAGAACATCGCGACGAAGACGGGAATGATCAGAATCCGCAACAGCGTCAACAGGGTAGGTATAGTGAGCTGCATCGGCTGTCGTCAACTGTCACCATGGAATGCATCATAAATGCGCTGGGCCAGCTCGCCACTGATGCCATCGACCCGGCACAGGTCCTCGACGCCGGCTCGCGCCAGCTGTTGGAGTCCCCCGAACTGCTTGAGCAAGCGCTGGCGGCGTTTGGGGCCGACACCCGCGATGCTTTCCAGTACCGAGGTCTTGCGCGAACGGGCGCGGCGCTGGCGGTGACCGGTGATGGCAAACCGGTGGGCCTCGTCGCGGATTTGCTGGATCAGATGCAGCGCGGCTGAATCTGCCGGCAGTATAGTGGGCTCGCGGCGACCGGACAAGTAAAGTAGTTCCTGCCCCGGCCGCCGGTCCGAGCCCTTGGCCACGCCGACCAGGGTGACCTCGCTCACTTGCAGCTCCTCCAGCACCGCCCGGGCTTGGGCGAGTTGCCCCTTGCCACCATCGATGAACACCACATCGGGGAGCCGGGCGTCCTCCTCGCGCAGCTTGGTATAGCGGCGCTGCAGCACTTGGCGCATGGCGGCGTAATCGTCGCCCGGCGTGATGCCTTCGATATTGTAGCGCCGGTAATCCGACTTGAGTGGACCTTCCTCGCCGAACACCACGCAGGCAGCCACCGTCGCCTCGCCCAGGGTATGGCTGATGTCGAAGCATTCCAGCCGGGCCGGCAGGGCGTCCAGGCCCAGCGCATCCTGCAGTGCCTCGAAGCGGCGGCGCAAACCCAGCCGACTGGACAGTTGGGCCGCCAGCGCATGTTCGGCATTGCGCTGGGCCAGTGTCACCCAGCGAGCCCGCTCCCCCCTGACCCGCTGGCTGATGCCGACCTTGTGACCGCTGCGCTCGCTCAGGGCGCTGGCCAGCAAGGCGCCATCCTCCAGTGGCGCCGAGACCAGCAGTTCGCCGGGCACGTCCTTTTGCAGATAATACTGGGCGATGAACCCGCTCAGCACGGCGCCCGGCTCCTCGTCATCGGGAATCTGCGGGAAGTAGGTGTTGTTGCCCAGCAAGCGCCCGTCGCGGAAGAAGAACACCGCCACGCAAGCGACACCGCCCTGCACCGCCGCCGCCAGCACGTCGAGGTCGCCGCGTGCGCCGCTGACATACTGGCGTTCCTGGATCTGGCGCAGCTGGACGATCTGGTCGCGATAGCCAGCCGCGGCCTCGTAACGCAGTTCATCGGCGGCCTGCTCCATGCGCCCGACCAGGGTATCGATCAGCTCACCGCTCCTGCCTTCCAGAAACCGCACCGCATCGGCCACATCGCCCTGATACGCGAGACGGTCGATCATCCCGGTACAGGGCGCGCTGCAGCGCTTGATCTGAGACTGCAAACAGGGACGGCTACGGTTGTTGAAAAAGCTGTCCTCGCACTGGCGCAGTCTGAACACCCGCTGCAAGAGCTGCAGGGTCTCGCGCACCGCCTGCGCGTTCGGATAAGGACCGAAGTAGCGACCGGGCGCGCGCCGCAAGCCGCGATGCAGGGTCAGTCGCGGATAATCGCCCGCCGAAAGATGGATATAGGGATAGCCCTTGTCGTCGCGCAACAGCACATTGTAGCGCGGCCGGTGCTGCTTGATCAGGGTGCTCTCCAGGATCAGCGCCTCGGCCTCGGTATGGGTCACGGTGATATCGACGGCGGCGATCCGCGCGACCAGGCTGCGCACCTTGGCCGAGGCGGGGTTGGCCTGGAAGTAACTGGCCACCCGTCGCTTGAGGTTGCGAGCCTTGCCGACGTACAGGATCTCGCCGTCGCCATCCATCATCCGGTACACCCCGGGCCGCGAGGTCAGGGTCTGCAGAAATGCCTTGGCGTCGAAGTCGTTCAATCGGTGCACTGCATGGACAGCATGGTCGATCGGGATTATAAATCCACCTGACAATCGAACCCATGGAACCATGAGCTATACCCTGCTACGTTCGCTATTGTTCCGGCTCGATCCGGAGACCGCCCACCGTCTGAGCCTCACCGCCCTGCACGGACTGGGGCCTCTGCTGCGGCCGGTGAAAACCGGCAGCCCCTGTCGAGTCATGGGTCTGGAATTCGCCAATCCGGTCGGCCTGGCGGCCGGGCTGGACAAGGACGGCGAACACATCGACGCCCTGGGCCGGCTGGGCTTCGGTTTCATCGAGGTCGGTACGGTCACCCCCCGGCCGCAACCCGGCAATCCGCGGCCCCGCTTGTTCCGGCTGCCCGAGGCCCAAGCGCTGATCAATCGCATGGGCTTCAACAACCAGGGCATAGAACCGCTGGTGCAGCGCCTGCGGCGCAGCCGCTACCTTGGCGTGATCGGGGTCAATATCGGCAAGCACCGCGACACGCCGCCGGAGCGTGCGCATGAGGACTACCTGTTCTGCCTGGAGCGGGCCTATCCGCATGCCTGTTACATCGCGGTCAATATTTCCTCGCCCAACACGCCGGGCTTGCGCGATCTGCAATTCGGCGAACCGTTGGGCCACCTGCTGGGCACCCTGAAGCAGGCCCAGGCACGGCTGGCCGAGCGCGGGGGCCGCTATGTGCCACTGGCGGTCAAGGTCGCCCCCGACATGGCCGACGCGGATATCGACCGGATTGCGGCTGTCCTGATGGTCCACGGCATCGACGGGCTGATCGCCACCAATACCACGGCCGACCGTTCGGGCGTCGCTGGTCTGAACCATGCGGGTGAGATTGGCGGTCTGAGCGGCACGCCCCTGACCGTACGGTCCACCGAGGTAGTGGCGCGGTTTGCTCGGGCGCTGGACGGCGCGCTACCCATCATCGCCGTGGGTGGTATCCTGTCGGGCGATGATGCGCGCGCCAAGCTGGCCGCCGGGGCCAGCCTGGTACAGTTGTATACGGGACTGATCTATCGCGGCCCGGCCCTGGTGCGGGAAGTCATTCAGGCGCTGGCCACGGAAACGCCTGGCAGCAAGATGACAACGGTAAATTCACAATCATCATGATCATCGCCGACTGGTATTTCGATTTCATTTCGCCCTTCTCCTATCTGCAATGGGCGCAGCGGCGGCGTTTCGAGGACAGCTTCGCGCTGCGCCCCGTCCCGATTCTGTTCGCCGGCGTCCTCGCCCACTGGGGCCACAAAGGCCCAGCCGAGATCGACTCCAAGCGGCGTTTCACCTATCGCCACGTGGCCTGGCTCGCCCAGCGGCTGGAGATCCCGCTGCGGTTCCCGCCGGCCCACCCGTTCAATCCGCTCCGGGCGCTACGCCTCGGCATCGCGCTGGACAACGAGCCGGCCGTGATCGACGCCATCTTCCAGGCGATCTGGCGTGACGGCGGCGACCTGGGCCGGGACGCCGACTGGCAGGCACTGACCACAGTGCTAGGCGTCGACGACGCCGCTGCCCGGCTCGGCGCCGAGCCGGTCAAGACCGCATTGCGCCACAATACCGAACAGGCCATCGCCCGCGGCGTGTTCGGGGTGCCGACCCTGGCCATCGGCGAGCAGCTGTTCTGGGGGCTGGACGCCGGCGACATGGCCATGGATTATGCTGCCGATCCGGACCGATTCGACCCGGAATGGCAACGCCTCGACCAGTTGCCTCTGGGAGTACGGCGCCAGTGATTCCGCAGACCTCGAAAATCAGCATCGAGGAGTTCCATGCCCTGGCTCACGAGCAGGTGCCCTCGGCCGGACCGATCCGGGTCGAGCGGCTGGAACCGGGCGAGGCCTGGATTCGGCTGCCCTACGATACCAGCCATCTGCGTCCGGGCGGCACCGTCGCCGGGCCGGTACAGATGGCGCTGGCCGATGCGACCATGTATGCCGTGGTGCTGAGCCTGATCGGGCGGGTCGAACTGGCGGTGACCACCAATCTCAATTGCAACTTCCTGCGCCGTCCCGGACCCGCCGACCTGATCGCCCATGGCAAGATACTCAAGCTGGGCAAACGGCTGGCGGTGGGCGAGGTCTGGGTCTACAGCGAAGGCACCCCCGAACCCGTCGCCCACGTCACCTGCACCTACTCGATCCCGCCGCGGGGCGAGGGGGTCTGAGAACAGTGCAGACTTGCGCGACAAACTACGCTAGGCTTGCAGTCAGTGCCGGCGCGTTTTATGGAGAATCCGTCATGCGTATCATCGCCACACTGGCCGTCGCAATCATGGCAGGCTTTAGCCCCACCGTCCCGGCGACGGCGGAAACCCTGTGCTATTACTGGGTCGATCAGGATGGCATCATCACCTCGTATCAGACGCCGCCGTTCGACATCGCCACACCCGCGTCGCTGGTCGCCGAGGACGGTAGCCGGCTGATCATCGCCCCGTCCCAGCGCTGCCGCGATAACATGGTGCTCAACGCGCCACCGCCGCAGGCCGCGGTAACCCCACCGCCTGAACGCACCCTGCCCGCTCCTTCCTTCGGCGACCCGGTGCAACCCCTGCGACCGGTGCCGGAACCGACCCCGGAGCCGACTCCGGACTTCCAGTTGGAGCCGGACTTCCAGTTGGAGCCGCTGCAACCGCTGCCTGAACCGCAGGCGGAGCCCACCCCGGATTTCCAGTTCCAACCGGTACCCCGGCTGGAACCAGAGTCGGAACCCCCGCCAGAACCGGAGCTGGATACCGTACCCGAGCTGGATACCGTACCCGAGTCGCAGCCGACACCGCTCCCCGAGTTGCGCCTCGAACCGGCCACGGTCAGCGGCATCGGAGCGAAGCCTGCGCGTAATACATGAGGTGGCCATAGCTAATAATTAGTATTTACTAATATATAGTTTTTGCATATTATGATCTCACCAACTCCACATCAACGAGGTCATTGCCATGAAAAATGTCGGAACCATCGACCGCGCCCTGCGCATCATCGTCGGACTGATCCTGCTCCTGCTGGCTTTCGTCGGTCCGCAGATCTGGTGGCTAGGAGTGATCGGCGTGATCCTGCTGGTCACGGGTCTGGTCAGCTGGTGCCCGGCCTACCGGCTGCTGAACATCAAGACGCTGGGCCAGTCCAGCTGAATCCGGACGGCATTGGGGAGGGAAGATGAAGCCTGAAATCGAGGCCTTTTTCGACGAGGCGACCTTCACCGTCAGTTATGTGGTCGCGGACCCGGCGACCCGGCATGGCGCCATCATCGACTCCGTACTGGACTACGACTCCAGCGCGGGTCGTACCGGGACGGCATCGGCCGACCGGATCATCGCCCATGTCCGCGAGCACGGACTGACGGCCGACTGGATCCTGGAAACCCATGTCCACGCCGATCACCTGTCCGCCGCTCCGTATCTGAAACAGCAACTGGGTGGGCGGATCGGCATCGGCGACCGGATCCGCCGGGTGCAGCGGGTGTTCGGCGGATTGTTTAACGCCGAGCCGCGATTCCGCACCGACGGCAGCCAGTTCGATCATCTGTTCGAGGATGACGAGGTGTTCCGGATCGGCGAGTTGGAAGCCCGCGCGATCCACACCCCGGGCCATACCCCGGCCTGTATGACATATCTGATCGGCGACGCGGGTTTCGTGGGGGATACCCTGTTCATGCCGGATTACGGCACCGCCCGAGCCGACTTTCCGGGCGGCGACGCGCGCCAGTTGTACCGCTCGATACAGCGCCTGCTGGCCCTGCCCGACGAGACCCGGCTGTTCATGTGCCACGACTACAAGGCGCCGGGCCGGGACGAGTACCGCTGGGAAACCACGGTGGGCGAGGAACGGCGGCACAATGTACATGTGCACGAAGGGGTGAACGAAGAGGATTTCGTGCGCATGCGCACCGAGCGCGACGCCACCCTGGGCATGCCGCGCCTGATTCTGCCTTCGGTGCAGGTCAATATGCGTGCTGGCGACCTGCCGCCACCCGAGGACAACGGTACCCGCTATCTGAAGATCCCGCTCAACGTGCTCTGACCTTCCAGCCATGGCAAGG
Source organism: uncultured Candidatus Competibacteraceae bacterium (assembly GCA_964390235.1). Lineage (GTDB taxonomy): Bacteria > Pseudomonadota > Gammaproteobacteria > Competibacterales > Competibacteraceae > CAYMHN01. The sequence continues at coordinate 13,324 of CAYMHN010000005.1, read as the reverse complement.
ATTAGCATCTCGTAGCCATCATGGCTCTCGGATCCACAATGGAGATACAGCAATGCTTCAGCTCAAGGTTACCGGCATGTCCTGCGGCCACTGCATCAAGGCCGTTACCAGCGCGATTCATCAACTCGATCCCGCGGCCAAGGTCGAGGTCGATCTGGCTACCGGCCGGGTGACAGTGACCAGTGCGATCGACCCGGGACGCGCGGTCCGCGCGATCGAAGACCAGGGGTATGACGCCGAGGTGGTACAGGCTCTGGCCTGATTCTGAAACTGTTACTAAAAAGATTTTTTGTTACCTGAAGTAGCGGTTATTCCGGACCATTCTCTGCCACTGTGACAATTGCTTACTTCATCTGATTGATTCATTTAGAAAATATTAATTGGCTCGATTTCTGCTTTCGTTCTTGGCCGTTCGGCGATGATGGCAAGCCCTCGATCGGCCCCGTTGTTCGCTGACGTATGATATTACCGCCCGAACGTGACCTGATTCGCGAGGGGAACCCTAGCTCTTTTTGGCCTACGAGGAGATGATCTCCATGAGTGACAACAACACCAGAGTAGAATACTGGAAAGCCAATATCCGTCTGGTGACCGGCTGCCTGATTGTCTGGGCCGTCGTATCCTTTCTGTTCGGCATCATCCTGCGCGAGCAGCTGGATGCCATACGGTTCGCCGGCTTCGGACTGGGTTTCTGGTTCGCCCAGCAGGGCTCGATCTACGTCTTCCTGATCCTGATTTTCTTCTATACGTTCCGGATGAATCAGCTGGATCGCAAATTCAACGTCTACGAGGATTGAGGGAGAACCATCAATGGATGAACTCAAATTACTGACCTATCTTGTCGTCGGCGCCACTTTCGCCCTCTACATCGGCATCGCCGTCTGGGCCAAGGCCTCCACCACGGGCGATTTCTATGTCGCCGGCAAGGGCGTCAACCCGATCGCCAACGGCATGGCCACCGCCGCCGACTGGATGTCCGCCGCCTCCTTTATTTCGATGGCCGGATTGATCGCCTTTCTAGGCTTTGACGGCTCGGTCTATCTGATGGGCTGGACCGGTGGCTACGTCATGCTGGCTCTGCTGCTGGCCCCTTATCTGCGCAAATTCGGCCGCTTCACGGTGCCCGAATTCATCGGTGACCGTTACTATTCGCAGACGGCCCGCCTGGTGGCGGTGATCTGTCTGATCTTCATCTCCTTTACCTATGTCGCCGGTCAGATGCGCGGCGTCGGTATCGTGTTCTCGCGCTTCCTCGAAGTGGACATCCTCACCGGCCTGATCATCGGCATGAGCATCGTGTTCATCTACGCGGTGCTCGGCGGCATGAAGGGCATCACCTATACCCAGGTGGCCCAGTACTGCGTGCTGATCTTCGCCTATACCGTCCCCGCGGTGTTCATCTCGATGCAGATCACCGGCTCCCCGATACCACAGATCGGACTGGGCAGCGAAGTCGTGGGCCAGGGCGTGTATCTGCTGGACAAACTGGACCAGGTGGTCACCGATCTGGGCTTCACCGCCTATACCGCTGGCAACAAGGCCACCATCGACGTGTTCGCCATTACCCTGGCGCTGATGGTGGGTACCGCCGGCCTGCCCCATGTCATCGTGCGCTTCTTCACCGTTCCCCGAGTGCGGGACGCGCGGATGTCGGCCGGCTGGGCGCTGCTGTTCATCGCCATTCTGTACACCACCGCTCCGGCCGTGGGTTCCATGGCGCGCCTGAATCTGGTCGAGACCATCCAGACCGGCGAAGTCGGTAGCGCGGAAGGCAACCTGGCCTACGAGGCCCGTCCCGACTGGTTCCGGCGTTGGGAGCAGACCGGCCTGATCCGCTGGGAAGACAAGAACGATGACGGCCGCATCCAGTTCTACAATGACCGCAATCCGGCGTTCGCCGCCCAGGCCGAAGCCTATGGCTGGGCCGGCAACGAACTGCATGTGGATCGCGACATCATGGTGCTGGCCAATCCGGAAATCGCCCAGCTGCCGAACTGGGTGATCGCCCTGGTCGCCGCCGGCGGCGTGGCCGCGGCACTGTCAACGGCCGCGGGGCTGCTACTGGTGATCTCCTCGTCGATCTCCCACGATCTGCTGAAAAGCATGATGACCAAGAACATCTCGGAACGGGGTGAGCTGCTGGCCGGGCGCATATCCGCGGGGGTGGCCATCCTGATCGCCGGGTATCTGGGCTACAACCCACCCGCATTCGTGGCACAGGTGGTGGCCTTCGCCTTCGGACTGGCGGCCGCCTCGCTGTTCCCGGTGATTCTGATGGGGATCTTCAGCAAGCGGATGAACAAGTGGGGCGCGATCACCGGCATGCTGGTCGGTCTGATCTTCACCATGGGTTACATCCTCTACTTCAAGGGAATCTTCATCACCCCGTTCGCCGAGGATATCCCGGAAAACTGGCTGTTCGGCATCTCGCCCGAGGGCATAGGCTCGGTCGGCGCGCTGCTGAACTTCATCTCCGCCTGGGTGGTGTCCAGACTCACCGCGCCGCCACCGTTGCACATCCAGGAGATGATCGAGGAAATCCGCGTACCCAAGGGGGCCGGAGTGGCCACCCACCACTGAGCCGACGGGTTTCTCGCCGTCCACCGAACCCCGCCTCGCGCGGGGTTCGTTTTGATGGCAGCTCAGGAAGTTCTCGTCGCCCGATGCACACCAGCAGCCCAAGACGGCGCTAATCCCATGCCGGATCGTCCGGTATCCGCACGGGCCGTTCCGGTGACGCCGCCCATTCCACCAGCGAGCCGTCATACAGGGTGACATTCCCGAAACCGGCGATTTCGCTGAGCGCGAACCAGATCGTGGCCGACCAGTGGCCAACGTTGCAAAAGACGATGCTCTCCCGGTTCGGGTCCAAACCGGATTCCCGCAGCAGGGCCGCCAGGGCTTCCGGCCGCAGCAAGCGCCCCGTATCCGGCTCGATCAGGCGGCGGTGTTCGAGATTGATCGCGCCGGGGATGGTGCCAAGGCGTTCGACGAGCGCGCCTTTCATCCAGCCCAGATACCAGTCGCTCGCGCGTGCGTCGATTAGTTGGGTACCGCGCCGCATCGCTTCTTCGACCTGCTCCGTTCCGGCGAGCAGTTCCTCGCGGAAACGGGCGGAGAATGTCGTCGCTTGCGGTTCGTTCCAGCCTTGTTCGATGGGCAGTCCGGCGGCTTTCCATGCTCGGAAACCGCCATCGAGAATGGCTACACGATCATGACCGAGCAACCGGAAGATCCAGTAGACGCGCGCCGCCGTGCTGAAATCGGAGGAGTCGGTGCCGCTGTGCACAACGACGACGATCATGTCGTTATGGATGCCCAGCCGTCCCAGGAGGGCTTCCAGTTGCGCGACCGACGGTAGCGTGGCCGGTACGGGGGTACTGTGATCATGCCAGGCATCGGCGACATAGTTGCTGTATACCGCCCCGGGGACATGACCAACCGCGTAGGTCAGCCGGTTGGCGCCACCGAACGGATTGCGAATATCCAGCACCACCATTCTCTTGTCACCCAGGCGTTGCACGAGCCACGCCGGGTCAACCAGGGGTTGTAGTCCGTCAATGTCCACCCCCGGTACCGACACGGTCGACCACAGGAGTAGCACTGCCGCCATCACACGCATCGTCATTCTCCGGGATTCGGGATCAGTGGTGCGAACGTGGCACGAAATCGCAGAGGTATTGCAGCAGCATGGGCGCCAACTCCTTATCCCGATGGTTGTAACGGAACTCCAGTTCCTTGAGATACAGGGGGAAATGATCGGCTGATATTCCGTAGTGCGCGGCCAGTCTCGGCGAAGCATACTCCCAGAATCCCGAGGTTCCGTCGATGTAAACCGGACTTCTGGCGAAGCGCACCTCCTGTGTTCCACACGCCCCGTTCACCATCGAGAAAATCAGGCTGTCATAAAGAGCCACCTGTCCGGTATAGACGATATTGCCGCGCCGGACCTTCTTGACCAGCAGGTTCAGCACGAAATCCGGGCTGACATCCGGTAGCACCGGAACCGAAGCCTTGCCGTCGTCCTCCCGGATTCCGAACACGGGTACATGATCGCCCAGACGCAGCGTTTTGTGGCCACGATGATTGCACAAGCGCTGCAAGATCACCGGATTGTTATGCAACAGAACACTACAGGTATTGCTATGTGCCATGATCCCGGCCCGCAGTACCATCACCGCATGGAAAACCGTGGCATATGCCCGACCGAGCACCCGGGCGATTTCCTCCACGGAACGTTCCCTTTCGAATAGCCTGACCAGAATGACCCAGTCGCAGCAACTCAGCCGGCTCTGGTTAAGCCAGCGACCGCAGAACTCGGAGAAGGTATAACGGCAGCGCTTGCAGCGGCTGCGCCCGGATGACAGCCGGTACAGTTCCCGGTAGCTGCAACGCGGACAGAAACGCTGGTAATTGTTCCAACAAACGCTCCGCAGATACCGCCGAGCCCGTGCTTCCGATTGGACCACGCCATCCAGCAACTTGACGCTCATCGATTCCAGGCCTTGTTTGGTGTCAGGTGTTGGACCAGCTCCCCGGTTTCTTGAGGTTCCCGCCTTGAACAAGCCACCCACCTACTTTAGATTTATTCTAAGTCCAAACATCGCAAAAATGAAACCACTCCCTGCGGTGCCACGGATACGAATGAATAATCCCCGGGCTGTTGATCCGGGCTTCCGGTCCCACCACCGGTCATAAGGAGGAGTGCTTATGTCATCGACGCCGCGAATCCCGGCTCTCGGGTTCGTCTTTGCGCTATCGGCCGCCATGCTGTCCGGGCCGACCCTGGCCTACGAGGAAATGGAAGTCCCGGACGGCGCGGTCATCGAAGGTCGCGTGACTTTCGAGGGGCGCATCCCCTCTCGCCGCATCGTACCCACTTCCGACCGCGAGGTGTGCGGCGGCATCCGCGAATGGCAGTTGGTCGAACGCGACGCCGACAATGGCATCAGGAACGCCGTGATTTACCTGGAAGCGGTAGAGCGCGGCAAGCCCTGGGAAGAGACACAACTCGAAGTCCCGGTCATGGACAACCTGGACTGCATGTTCGAACCCCATGTGCTGGTGATGAAGCCGGGCGAGATCGATATCCACAACTCGGATGATGTGCTGCATAACACCAAGGCCTATTACGGCCGGCGGGCGGCTTTCAATCTCGCGCTGCCGGATGCCGGCATGACCATCAGGCGGGAACTGACCCGTCCCGGCGCCGTGCGCTTCGAATGCGATGCCCATGGCTGGATGGAAGGCTGGGCCTATGTGCTGCCCCACCCCTATTACGCCCTGAGCGCCGAGGACGGAACCTTCCGCATCACCGACGTGCCCCCGGGCGAGTACACGCTGATTACCCGCCACGAACATATCGGCGAGGTCCAGCAGACTTTACAGGTGGGGGCTGGCGAGACGGCTCAGCTCTCCATCGAACTCACGCAATAAACGTGTGAACCAAGCGCCGGTCGGACGGTTCGGCCGGCGGAACAGGAGGAGAAGACGATGGGCAAGCATGATCGTGACGAACGACGGCGCCAGGCGGAACGCCTGGAGGCGGTGCGGGAAGCCCTGCAACAGGGTGAACGGCTGGAGCCCGGCGTGACGCTGCCGGGTATGTCCCGGAGGACCTTCATCCACAAATCGCTGGTGGTCGGTGGCGCGGCCGCCGGCTTGTCGACAGCGAAGCTGTGGTTGCCGCTGATCAATACCTTCGACGTGGCCTACGCCCAGGAAGGCGAGAGCTTCCGGTTCGCGTGGATCTCGGATACCCACCTGTATCCGGAGGACGTGAACACCCGCTTCGTGGAAAAGGCCAGACGCGCGGTGGAAGAGGTCAATGCACTGGACCCGCCTCTGGATTTCGTCGTCATCGGCGGTGACGTGGCCCAGTTGGGCGACCCGGTGGAATTGCAGCTCGGCAAGGCGATCCTCGACGAGATCAGCGTCGAGAAGCACTACATTCCGGGCGAGCACGACTGGTACCTGGACATGGGCCGGACCTGGGTCGATCTGTTCGGGCCGGCCCCGTGGACCTTCGACCACAAGGGGGTGCGGTTCATCGGGCTGGATACCGTCAGCCGGGCACCCGACTACTGGACGGTAAGGAATATGACGCCGGAAGAGCGCATGGGCGCCATGTCCGGCCTGGACAATTCCATTACCGGGCCTTGGTCGGGACTCGGCGGGGAGCAGCGGGACTGGCTGCAGAGCACCCTGGCCGACTGGCCGAACGACGCGCCGGTCATCATCTTCAGCCACACTCCGCTGTACGAGTACTATCCGCCCTGGAACTTCTGGACCCGCGACTGGCGGGAAATCCAGGAAATCCTGGAACCCTACGCCAATGTGACCAGCTTCCACGGCCATACCCATCAGGTGCTCTACAACGAGATCGGCGGGCGGTTCCGCAGTATCGGCATGCTGGCCACGTCCTGGCCGTGGCCGTACGCACCCGAGAACGTGCCCCCCATGACCGTCCCCATGACCCGGGCGGATCCGGGCGATCATTTCGACGCCGTCGGCTGGGATCTGATGAGCTTCCGGGACAACCGGGCCGAGCATGATTACATGATGTGGCGGCGTCAGGATCACATCTTCGCCAACCAGCCAGCGGACAGCACCGTCGTGAAGAACCCCACCATCCGTCTACAGTCACGGGCTGCGGACCGCATCTGGACGGGGCGGTACCGGGGCACCGATTAATCCATCCAGCCGGATCTCCATCGGGAGGAATTGCTATGAACGGGAAAAGAACAAGGCGCTTGAGCAAGCTGGTGCTCTTCGGCGTGTCGACAGGCGGTGTCGCACTGGCTGCCACACTGGTTGTCACCGGCATGCTGGTCAGCCCCGCCTCCGCCCACAAGGAACACCATTCGCCTGAAGACCTCGCAGTCTTCAAGGAAATCTTCATGGAATACGTCGTCATGGGCGACCGCCTGTTCCATGGCGACGGCGCACTCGAGGAGGAAATGGGGGTCAACCTGTCGAACACCGGCATGGCTTGCGCCATGTGCCATCCCTATACCCGCGATACCAACCCCCACGAGTTCCCCAAATTCCAGGAACAGATGACCGAGTTCGCAACGCTGCGGGACATGACCAACTGGTGCATCGACAAACCCAACGAGGGGGAGATGATCGATCCCGACTCCGAGGCGATGAAAGCCCTGGAGGCCTATATGCACTGGTCCCACCAAGGCTCTGTGCTCAACGCGGGCGAGCACTGACGCTCTCCGGGGAATGTGGTTGACGGTTGCGGGGGATTGATCAGCAGCGGAGCGACTGAGGTCGCTCCCGGTGCACCACGTCGTGCACCTCCCGGCGGCGAGGGAAAGGGATACCCGTGCCCCCGGGGCTGGCCGATGCCCGGCCCGATTTGGCGGACAGGCCGACGGGGATGTGATCATGGCGGACAACAATTTCAAACACCTCGATGATCTGATCGACAAGCGGCTGATCAGACTGTGGCTCTACTGGGGCATGTTCTGGCTGCTGCTCACACCGTCCATCGGGGTGACGCTCTCCACGATGTTCAACTACCCGGGTTTTCTGGGCACCTCCCTGGAACTCGGCTTCGGGCGACTCCGGCCCGTGCACGTCAACGGCGTGATCTTCGGCGCCTTCTCCACCCTGTTCGTCGGGCTTTGCTATTACATCGTGCCACGTCTGTGCGGAGTGCGCGTGGTCGGCGAGCGGCTCGGCTATCCCCTCGCCTGGGGCTGGAACATCATCCTCATCGTCGGCTTGCTGTCCTTGGTGTTCGGCTGGAACCAGGGTTTCGAGGCGGGTGAATTCCCCTGGTTCATCGACGCCCTGCTGCTGGTGTCCATCGGCACCTTGTGCGTACAGTTCATGCTGACCGTGGCCAGGCGCACCGAACCGCAACTCTACGTCAGCCTGTGGTATCTGCTGGCGGCCTTCATCTGGACCGTGTTCAACTTCATCCTGATCGTCGCCCTGCTGCCCTATTACATCTGGGGGATCAACAGCGCCGCCTTCCACGGGCTGTTCATCCACTATATCGTCGGGCTGTGGATCACCCCGGCCGGCTATGTGCTGATCTACTATTTCCTGCCGGCCAGCGTCAGGAATCCGCTGTACAGCCACAAACTGTCGCTGGTCGGCTTCTGGTCGCTGGCGCTGTTCTATCCCTTCGTCGGCATCCACCATTATCTTTACAGTCCGATCGCCAACTGGGCCGAAACCATTGCCATCATCACCTCGATGCTGTTGATCATTCCGGTCTGGGTAGTGCTGCAGAACTTCTTCGGCACCATGATCGGGCGCTGGCGGGAGTTCAGCACCAATCTCCCGGCCAAATTCCTGATCCTGGGCGCGGTGATGTATCTGCTCGGCTGCTTCCAGGGTTCGGTGGAGGCATTGCGCACGCTGCAAGTCCCGACCCATTTCACCGATTTCGTCATCTCGCACTCGCATCTGACGGTGTTCGGCACCTTCGTGGTCTGGGCCATAGCCGGGCTGATCTACGTCTGGCCCCGCATCAACGACCGACCCTTGTGGTCGTTCAAGATGGCCAACTGGTCGTTCTGGCTGATCGCCATCGGCATCTCGCTGATGGGGCTCACGCTCTCGGCCCAGGGCTTGCAGCACGGCTTCATGCTGATGGCCGGCACGGAGTGGATGGATGCGCTGACCGCCATCGCGCCCTACTGGCTGGTCCGGACCATGTCCGGGCTGAGCATGGACATCGGCATGACCCTGCTGGTCATCAACCTCATGCTGACGGTGCTGGCGCGCCCGGCAACCGCCACCCAAGCACCACGGCCAGCCACGGCTTGAAGGGGGAACCATGAACGCACGGGTCGTCTCATTGCTGGCGGGGGTCGCCTTCCTGGGCCTGGCGGCCTTCGTCCAGGGTCTGCTGCCCCTGCTGGAACCGCAATCGCGGATGCCGGATGTCACCAAGGTGGTACGTACCGACCTGGGTGAACTCAAATGGGTGCGTGGCGAGGCCAGCGACTACTACGAACTTGAAGCGCTGGGTCGCGATGTGTACCGGCGGGAAGGCTGCTGGTACTGCCATTCCCAATATGTCCGTCCGGTCGCCGGGGAAGCGCAGCGCTGGGGGCCAGTCAGCCAGGCCGGCGAATACTACTGGGACAGACCGCATCTGTGGGGCACCCGGCGGATCGGGCCGGACTTGACCCGGGTCGGCCTCAAGTACAGCGATGAATGGCATATCGCCCACTTCTGGGATCCGCGCATGCTGGTGCCCGACTCGATCATGCCGCGCTTCGCGGCCCTGTTCGAGCGCCCGCGCCAACGGGTTGCCGTCATCACCGACGATCAGGGCCGGCGCACCCTGGAGCGCAATCCGGTCAGCGAACGGTTCTTCAACTTCCAGGCGGAGCAGGAGCTGCCCTTGACCCCCAATGCCGACGGCCTGCTGTACGTGCATTCCGCGGACGGCGGTTTCCCGCTGGCCTATTACCCGGTGATCCATACCCCCAACGACGAGTTCACTGGCGATAGCGTGCGGATCATCGCCGCCACCCCCGAACTGATCGGACTGGTGGCCTATCTCCAGAAACAGGGGATGAACCGCGGCATGTGGCGCGACGTCTGGGAACCGCAGCGGGTGTCCGTCGCCCACGGCAATATGCCGCGCTCGGAGGAATTCATCGCCCTGGGCCGGGAGGTCTACCAGCGCCGCTGTCTCGGCTGCCATGGCGTGGAAGGCAACGGCAACGGACCCGCGGCGACCTTCCACTTCAATGTCAGACCGCGGGACTTCACCCATGGTGCTTTCAAGTTCCGCGATACCCCCTCGGGCTCGCTGCCCACGGATGGCGACCTGATGCGGGTGGTCACCCGGGGCGTGCGTGGCACCGCCATGCCCAGCTGGCACATGCTGCCGCTGACGGACCGTCTCGCCGTCATCCAGTACCTCAAGTACGAATTGGCGGTGGACCGCTCCGATCCGGCCTCCCCCTGGGTTCTGTTCGCGGAGGAAGCACCGCAGCCACCGATCTGGATCGGCACGCCACCGGAGCCCTCGGAAATGCTGATCGCGCGCGGCCGGGATCTGTGGCGCTCCGCCGAATGCTGGGAATGCCACGGCGACGATGGACGGGGCGACGGTCCTCGTTCCGATGAACTGGAGGACGATTTCGGTTTCCGGATTCTGCCGGCCAATCTGACCCGGGGGCAGTTCAAATCCGGTCCCGGCCCGGAAGACATGTTCCGGACCATCACCAATGGCCTCAACGGGACACCCATGCCCTCCTACGAGGACAGCCAGTCCGTCGAGGACCGCTGGGCGCTGGCCTATTATGTCTTGTCGCTGTCGGCGTTCACCGATCCGCTCAGCGGCCAGTCTCTGGAAATCGCCGCCGAGGATCGCGCCGCGCTCAACGATCCGAGGCTGCGTACGCCAACCACGCGGCATGCTTACGTACCCCGGGGCGCGCTGGTGCGGCGGCCCGGTGAGCCGACGACCCTGGCCGAGCGCTACGCCTTGCGGCGCGGCATCGAGATTCCCGAGTTCGGTTCCGGGGTCGAAGCCAATTAGATCGATTCGATCGATGCAACACGGGAGAACGCGATGACCACACCGACCGATATCGACCTGACCCTGGTGCAGTTCCTGATCGCATTGCTGATCGGCCTGGGCTCGCTGGGCATTTTCATCTGGGCCGTGTTGAGCGGCATGTTCCGTGACGTGGAGCAGGCCAAGATGCGTGCCTACCGCGCGGAGGTACCCGAGGATGACGACGATGAAGACGGCGAATACGACCCCTACGGAATCAGGCGCAAGCGCTGAGCGGCATTCCGCGGACGAACTGGAGGAATACGCGGGCGGCTACATCCAGGCCCACCATGGCAAGATCAACCCCTGGCTGGTGGTGGTGATCGTGGTGCTCATCGTCTGGGCCGTCTACTACGGCTTCACCTACTGGGGTGATCTCGGCGAGGGACTGGATTACTGAAGGCATGCAATGATGGAGAAACCGATGAACGGGATTCATATTGGCGCGCGGATCATTCTGGCGATTGCCTTTCTCAATCTCCTGTTCCACCTGACGATGCTCACATTCAATATCATCGGCATCCCCCTGGGCTTGATTCACTGAGGGGTCTGATTCACCTACACTTTTCGGAGGCGCGGCGATGACGGTATCGGAGACGATCGCGTTCGCGATCCTGCTGGGAATCACCATCGGGTTCCTGGGCTGGGTGGGTTATCTGATTCTCAAGAAATGAACCGTGTGGGAACCGGCGCAATTGGGATTGATCTTCATCGCGGGCATGGCCGGCAGCTTCCACTGTGTCGGCATGTGCGGCGGCTTCGCCTGCGCACTGGGCCGGGATACCAGCGGTTCGCGACTCGCGACGGCGCTGCGCCACCTGCTGTATAACGCCGGACGGGTCGTCAGCTACGGCTTTCTCGGCGGCTTGGCGGGCCTGCTAGGCGCCAGATTGCTGGCCAGCAACAGCCATACCCTGGCGGGACAGCGGATCCTGGCGGTGCTGGCCGGCGGCCTGATGATCCTCATGGCGCTGCAACTGCTGGGCTTGCTTCAGCGGCTTTATGCTCCCGCATCCGGTTTCATCGGTCATTCCCTGGTCGCCTCCCTGCGCGGCGTGCTGCATGCGCCGGGCTACGCGGCGCCACTGGCCTTCGGGGTATTCAACGGCTTTCTGCCCTGCCCGCTGGTCTATGCGTTTCTCGCCCTGGCCGCGGCCACCGGCAATCCCCTGCACGGCGCGCTGCTGATGACCGTGTTCGGCCTGGGCACGTTTCCGGCCAT
>CAYMHN010000005.1:0-1552 GCA_964390235.1 uncultured Candidatus Competibacteraceae bacterium | reverse complement strand
GGCAGTTGGCTGGACTACCGCTGGCGGTGGCGCGCGGTACGCATCGCGGGCCTGTTCATCCTGCTGCTGGGCGCGATCACCCTGGCACGCGGGATGCTACCGCTGGACGCGCATGTCGGCCATGGCCTGCCGATGTTCAGCCTGGACCGAGGGGTACAGCAGGGAGGGCACCCCCATTGAGCGCGGACGGGGTGAGCGCGCTCTGCGGCCACTGCGGCCTGCCCGTCGGCCGGCGCGGCACGCACCAGACCCTGGATGGCGAACCGCATGCCTTCTGCTGCTACGGCTGTTCCCTGGCCTACCAGGTCGGCCAGGGCAACACGGCCGAGTCCGATGCCACCTGGCTGCTGATCGGATTGGGCGTCGGCGCCTTTCTGGCCATGAACATCAAGCTGTTCAGCATGCTGATCTATTTCGGCAGCTTCGACGGTGCCGATGCCCACTTGCTGCCGATCATCCAGGTGCTGCTCTGGGTTCTGGCCACACCCATGCTGCTGATCCTGGGTCGGCCCTTCGCCCTGGATGCCTGGCGGGAAGGCCGGCGCGGCCAACTCACCGCCAACACCCTGATGACCCTGGGCGTGGGCGCCGCCTACCTGTACTCGGCGATCGCGGTCATCCGGGGCGGCGAGCATGTCTACTTCGATACCGTGGCGCTGCTGCTGGTACTGTTCACCCTGGGCCGCTTGCTGGAGGCCAGCGCTCGGGCCCGCGCCGTGCGCAACCTGGCGCCGATGCTGGAAGCCGAGCGGCAATGGGCCACTCTCCTGAACCCGGACGGCACGGAACAGCGGCTGCGGGTGCGGGACGTGGTTCCGGGCATGCGCCTGCGAGTGTTGCCGGGCGAACGTGTCCCGGTGGACGGAACCGTGGTCGATGGCCATTCCCACCTGGACGAGTCGATCCTGACCGGCGAGGCCCGGCCGGTAGCCAAGCGGCCGGGCAGCCGGGTGCTGTCCGGGAGTATCAATCACGAAGGCTGTTTGATCGTGAAAACCACGGTCGCCGGGACGGCCAGCCGCTGGGCCTTGATCTGCCGGGCGGTGCGCGAGTCCCTGACCGGCCGCAGCCCGACCCTGCGGCTGACCGACCGCATCGCCGGGGCCTTCGTTCCGCTGGTCCTGCTGCTGGCCGCTGGCGCCGTGCTCTACTGGATGAATCATGCCCCGTTCGAGCAGGCCTTGTTCACCGGACTGGCGGTGCTGGTGGTGGCCTGTCCCTGCGCCCTGGGACTTGCCGCGCCACTGGCCACCACCCTGGGGATCGGCGGTCTGGTGCAACACGGGGCACTGGTGCGCGGACCGGAGGTGCTGGAGCGGCTCGCCCGGATCCGGGTCGTGGCCTTCGACAAGACCGGTACCCTGACCGCCGGCAAGATCCGCCTCACGGCGATCGAGACGGACGGCGGCTCGACCGACGAGTTGCTGGCTCGCGTCGCCGGTCTCGAACAGGGATCGGAGCATCCCCTGGCCCGCGGCGTGCTGGAGGCCGCCGCGGCACGCCAGCTGCAACCGGCCTCGGTGACCGCCATCCGGGCCTTGCCCGGTCGCGG
>CAYMHN010000004.1:19389-20685 GCA_964390235.1 uncultured Candidatus Competibacteraceae bacterium | reverse complement strand
CGATGTTGTTGGTCAGGAAACCGGCCTTGTGCAGCTTGGCCGCGGCATAGCCTTCCCAGATCGTCCACTGGCCGGAGCCGAACATGCCGACCGAGCGCGGGCCGTGTTCCTTGAGCGCGGCTTTCCATTTCTCGGCCATGATGTCGAAGGCCTGATCCCAGGTGATCGGGGTGAACTCCCCGTCCTTGGCGTACTGACCGCCACGCATCCTCAGCAGGGGCTGGGTCAGACGGTCGGCGCCGTACATGATCTTGGACAGGAAATAACCCTTGATGCAGTTCAGGCCACGGTTGACCGGTGAATCGGGATCGCCCTGGGTCGCCACCACCCGATTCTCCTGGACCCCGACCAGGACCGAGCAGCCGACGCCACAGAAGCGGCAAGCTGCCTTGTCCCAGCGAACCCGGGTGGTCGGTGCCTCGGCCTGCTGCGCCCGCGCAATGACCGGAATGCCGATGCCAGCGGTGGCTGCCGCGGCGGCCACGGCATTCGTCTTGATGAACTCACGTCGATTCATGCTCATTATCATGCCTCCCGTAATTCGAGACCTTCGTCGGTGTATTCGTAGGCGAGCGTGATGCTCAGCACATGCTTGCTCAGATTGACCGCCAGGATCGAATCGGTCACCGAATAGCCTGCACCATCTTCCACCGTCACGATCAGCTGCCCTGTTTCAGTCGATTCACCGTGCAGTTCCACGCCGGGGATGGCCCGCAAGGTTTTGCGCAGCTCAGGGAAATGTTCCGGTTTCGCCTTCACAACCAGGCTTGCGATATTCATGAATACTCCTCCAGCGTTATCGCGCCGACCGGGCAGGGCGCGAAACATGCGCCGCAGCCGGTGCAGTGCTCCGGTTGCAATTCGGGCTCCGCCACGCCACCGGGCCGCGGGCGAAACCGTATCGCCGAGCGTTCGCAACATTCCCCGCAAATCCGGCACTCGACACCCTGTTTTGCCAGACAGTTTGCGCCAATCGTTACCTTGAGTTGCCAGGGTTGGCGGTTGGGCTCGCGATGCAGCGCGCCCGAGTCGCAAGCGGTAACACATTCGCCACAAAACGTGCATTCGCCCGCCCCGAAATCGACTCGGGGAAACCCGCCGTCACCGATTGTCAGGATCTGGCGCGGACAGGCCTGGATGCAGTCGCCACACCGATGGCAGCGTTCTTCGAAGGCCTCGGGCGCCGCCGCCCAGGGCGGACGGATATCCTGGATGGCCGATCGAGAGCGGCCTCTGAGAAAGGCACGACGCGAGGCGGAGGTTTCCATGACCTTGAGCGAACGAATGATTATATTA
>CAYMHN010000004.1:0-19379 GCA_964390235.1 uncultured Candidatus Competibacteraceae bacterium | reverse complement strand
ACTAGCACGATGATCCGAATCCGGAAGTTGATCTAAATCAAGTAACCGTGCGGCTCGGTTACTTGACCAGGATCAAAAAGCCGGTTTCAGCCTGTCACTATGGCGTCACAATGCATAGAATAGAGAATCGGAAAACCGGGGAGTCCATCGATGCTGATCAAACACGTGCTGGGTCTGCTGCTCGACCCTCAAAAGGAGTGGCCGGCGATTCGGGACAATGACAAATCCGTCCAGGCCTGCTATCTGGAACTGGTGCTGATCCTGGCCCTGATACCGCCATTCGCCGCCTTTTTCGGCACCACCCAGATTGGCTGGCGGATCGGCTGGGCGGAGCCGATCAAACTGACCACGGACAGTGCCCTGTGGCTGGCGGTGTTGTTCTACATCGCGATTCTGATCGCGGTTTTCGTGGTGGCCAAGGGGATACACTGGATGGCCCAGACCTATGGCGCCGAGCCGAACCTGGCACTGTGCGTTCGATTGGCGGCTTTCACGGCGGTGCCCTTGCTGCTGGTGGGGGTGATGCAATTCTACCCGGTGCTGTGGCTCAATTTCCTGGTCGGGCTGGCGGCCTTGGCCTACACCGTGTACCTGCTGTATACCGGGGTGCCGATCATGATGAACATCTCGGAGGAGCGCGGCTTTCTGTTCTCCTCGGCGGTGCTGACTTTCGGTCTGGTGGCCTTCGTGGCCTTGCTGGCGGGCACGGTACTGCTCTGGGGGCTGGGCCTGGGTCCGGAATTCACTCACTGAGGGGCTCGGATCGACGAAATCCGTCACCGGGTCTGTTGCTGATCTGGAGGAACTTGACATGCTGCTGAAATACCTGCCGGGATTGCTGCTGCGGCCCGAGGAAACCTGGGCGTCGATCCGGGCCACCGACAAATCCATCGTCTCCTGCTATCTGGAGCTGGTGCTGATCCTGGGCTTGATACCGCCCCTGGCCGGTTTCTATGGCACCACCCAGGTCGGCTGGCAACTGGGCTGGGGGGATCCGGTCAAGTTGACCACTGGCAGCGCACTGACCATCGCCATTCTCTACTACGGCGCCATCCTGGTGGCCGTGGGTGTGGTGGGCAAGGCCATCCACTGGATGGCGCAGACCTACGGGGCCAACCCGACCCTGGATCAGTGCGTGATCCTGGCGGCCTTCACGGCCAGTCCGCTGTTGCTGCTGGGCATCATGCAGGCCTACCCGGTGCTGTTGATCAACTTCCTGGTGGGACTGGTGGCGCTGGCCTGGACGGTCTATCTGCTGTACTCCGGGGTGCCGGTCATGATGAACATCTCCAAGGATCGTGGGTTTCTGTTCTCCTCGGCGGTGCTGACCTTCGGCCTGGTGTCCCTGGTGGCCATGCTGGCGATTACCGTCATCCTCTGGGGTTTCGGGGTCGATCCCCAATACACCTACTGAGCGGCGGGTCGCGACCTCCGGACCGTCCCGCCCGTGGAGTGGGGTCCCGTCATCCTGCCGGCGTGGCTGTCCTGGACCAGCCTGGTCCTGATTCCGGCGGTATCCCTGGTGGCCGCCTGGCGGGCGCCCTGGCGGCGACTCGCCAATGCCCGCATGCAGCATGTCTACCTGGGCGCCGGCGTGGTGGTTCTATTGCTCTGGACTCTGCGGGCCGGGCTTGGCGAGGCCCTGGAAATCCATCTGCTGGGCATGACCGGCTTGACGCTGATGTGCGGCTGGGCGCTGGCCCTGCTGGCCGCCGCGGCCGTCTGTATGGGTCTGCTGCTGGCCGGCATCGAGAGCGGGCAGACCGTCGGACTGGAATTCCTCTGCGCGGGTCTGGTGCCGGTGCTGGTGAGTTGGTGGCTGTTTCGGCTGGTTGACAGCCGCTTGCCGAATCACTTGTTCGTTTACCTGTTTCTGTCGGTCTTTGCCGGCGCGGCGCTCGCGACGACCGCCGGCAGCCTGCTGCGGGCGGCGCTGCTGGCACTGGCCGATGTCTACCAACCGCACCGGCTGGTTGACGACTATCTGGCGCTGATCCCCTTGTTCGCCTTGCCGGAAGCCTTGCTCAACGGCTTCATCATTACCCTGTTGGTGGTATTCCGGCCGGACTGGGTGATCACGTTCGACGATCAGCGCTATCTGGGCCGGAAAGACTGAATCCGTCGCAAAGGTCAGCCCAGTTGCCGAACCCCCGTGGCCAGAAGCTCGGCAAGTCGCACCGCATTGCTCGGGTGACGGATGCTGTCACTGCTGGCTATGGTGGTGATGCCGGCGGCGCGCATTTCGGCCAACGCCTGGTCGTCGAACAGGGCATGGGTGATCAGGGCACCGATCCCGGCCGGTTGGCGCGCGGCCAGGGCACCGGCGGCCTCGCTCAGGGTACGGGCGGTGCTGGCCATGTCATCGACCAGTACCACCTGACGGCCGTGTACCTCGAGTTCCGGCAGCTCGATGCGCACGTCCCGATCGCCATGGCGCAGCTTGTCGGCCACTCCCCAGCGCAGGCCGCGCGGTTCGGCGATGGCCTTGACCCATTGGGCCGATTCGCGGTCCGGTCCGAGCAGCACCGGATCGTCCCAATAGGTGGCGAGATATTCACCCAGCGGGCCGGTGGCGCTAAGCGTGACGGCCTGTTCGATGGGTACGGCCTGCTCCAGCCGCTCGATCCGGTGCAGATGCGGATCGACCGTGACCAAGGCGTCGATCAATCCGGCCAGAAACCGGCCGATCAGCCGCTGGCTGACCGCCTCGCCGGGCTTGAAGGCCATGTCCTGGCGCATATAGCACAGATAAGGGGCGACCAGAATGATGCGTGAGATGCCCTGCGCGCGCAGCGTGCCGACCGCCAGCAGCAGTTCGATCAGCTTGTGATCGGGATGATCCAGGCTGCGGCAGAGGATCACCCGATCGGAGCAGCCGGTCGGAACCGTGACCCTGGATTCACCATCGGGGAAGCGGTGCACATCGATTTCACGGTACGGCAGATCGAGTGCGGCGGCCAGCCGTCCGGCCTGCTCCCGATAATCGGCGAATCCCAGCAGCATCATTCAGAACTCCGCGAATACTTGGGGCAGTTTTTCAGCCCGACCGATGCGAAAGCCGCTGTCCATGGTTGCAGCCTGACCGGCGAAGCCGAATCCAGCACTATGCTCGGCATGTATCCGGTACAGCGGTTCTCCGGCTTCCACGCTGTCACCCAGGCTCTTCAGCAGATCGATACCCGCCCCTTTATCTATCGGCGCGCCGGCCCGCCGGGCGATGCGCGTCAGTTGCAGATTGTCGATACCGATCACGGTGCCGGATTCGGTGGCCGCGATCTCCCTGACCCGGCCACCGGGTTCGAGACGTTGGGGTTGGCGGCCCTGGGCTTCGATGATACGGTTCATCTTGGCCAGCGCCCGACCGGATTCGAGGATCTCGCGGGCGATGCGGTAGCCCTGGCCACCACGCACATCCGGGTCGAATTCGATGATTCGTCCGGCCAGCCGCAGGGACTTCTCGCGCAGCTCGACGGGGGCCCGCGGATCGTTCTCCAGCACCTGCATCACGTCGCGCGCCTCCAGCACCGGACCGATGCCGCGCCCGATCGGTTGCCGGCCATCGGTGATGACGACTTCCAGGTGCAGGCCGAGCCGGTCGGCCACGTATTCGAACAGCTTGCGCAGCTGCATGGCCTCGCGCATCTGGCGCACCTTGGCATGCGGTCCGACCGGGATGTCGATCAGCAGATGGGTGGAGCCGGCGGCCAGCTTCTTGGCCAGGATGGACGCGACCATCTGGCCGCTGGAATCGATGCCGAGGGGACGTTCGACCGAGATCAGCATGTCATCGGCCGGGGCCAGCCGGGCGGTGCCGCCCCAGGCCAGACAGCCGCGTTCGGTGCGCACGATGTGGTCCAGTTGTTCCGGTCGCAGATCGACCCGGGCCAGGACTTCCATGGTGTCGGCCGTGCCGGCGGGCGAGGTGATGGCGCGCGAGGAGGTCTTGGGAATCAGCATGCCATGCGCGGCGACGATAGGCACCACCAGCATCGAGGTGCGGTTGCCGGGAATGCCGCCGATGCAGTGCTTGTCGGCCAGCATGGTCTCATCCCAGGACAGGCGTTCGCCCGACTCCAGCATCGCCCGGGTCAGAGCATGGACCTCGTCGCGATCCATGCCGGTCTGGTGGGTGGCGACCACGAAGGCGGCCATTTCCATCTTGGAGTAGCGGCTGTCGGCGATATCGACGATGATGTTGCGATAGTCGGCCAGCGTCAGTCTTTCTCCGCTGATCTTGCGCCGCACGGCGTCCATGGACAACGGGGGTTCGGCCTGGGCGACGCTGACTTCGGTGGCGGGTTCGACACCCAGCTTGGCGTAGGCCTGCTCCGACAGCCCCAGCTCATCCTTGGCGACGATGCTGGCATCATCCACCACATTGAGCACGGCCAGGACTTGGCGGCTGTTGCAGCGGATTTCGATCTTGGCCAGCGCCTGAAAGCCCTCGGCCTGGTATAACGGACAGTCCCGATGCAGAAAAGCGACGTTCTCCCGGTAGGTGTCGATGCCGACCCGGCGCAGTTTGAGGCGGGAGGTCTGGGGTATGTCGGACATGCGGTAGAATCCGATGAGCGGTGGTTGATCCCGGTCAATGTCTGATTAAGCTTATTGCGGGAGTATAACGCCGGATCAAGCAAGCGAGGCAATCATGCGGCTGACGATACTGGGTGCGGCGGAGGAAGTCACCGGCTCCTGCCACTTGATCGAGGTCAACGGGTACCGGGTGCTGATCGACTGCGGCCTGATACAGGGCAATGCGCGTGATGAAGCCCGCAACCGCGAGCCCTTTCCCTTCGACCCGGCGACCATCGATGCCCTGGTGTTGAGCCATGCCCATATCGATCATTCCGGACGGATTCCGCTGCTGGTGAAAGCGGGATTCCAGGGGTCTATCCATACCCAGAAGGCTTGTCGGGATCTGTGCCGTATCATGCTGCGGGACGCCGCTTTCTTGCAGGAAAAGGATGCCGAGTGGGACAATCGCAAGCGGCGGCGCAAGGGACTGAAACCCGTTGAGCCGCTGTATACCATCGACGATGCGCGTTCCTGCATGCGCCAGTTCAAGGGACTGGACTATGACACCATCCGTAAGATTCTCCCCGGAGTGCGCCTGCGGTTGCGCGATGCGGGTCATATTCTGGGTTCGGCCATCGTGGAACTGTGGCTGAGCGAGGCCGGCTGTGAACGCAAACTGGTGTTCAGCGGCGATCTGGGCCATGCCGGCGCGCCCATTCTGCGGGATCCCACGGTGATCGAGGATGCCGACCTGGTATTGCTGGAATCCACCTACGGTGATCGGCTGCACCGTTCGCGGGAATCCACCTGGCAGGAGATGCACGAGGTACTCTACGCTGCCAGCCAGGCCCGGGGCAATATCCTGATACCAGCCTTCGCGGTCGGGCGCACCCAGGAACTGCTGTACCTGTTCGGCAAGCATTACGAGCAATGGGATCTGGGGCGCTGGCATATCGTGCTCGATAGTCCGCTGGCCATAGAAGCCACCGAAATCTATCTGCGCCACAGCGATCTCTACGATGCCGAGGCGCAAGCCCGGTTTCGCAGCCGGCGCCAGCACCCGCTACTGCCCAATCTGCAATTCTCGCGTACCGCTAACCAGTCGATGGCGCTGAACCGGATTCGCTCCGGCCTGTTGGTCATTGCCGGCAGTGGCATGTGCACCGGCGGTCGGATTCGCCATCACCTCAAACACAATGTCTGGCGCCACGACTGCCATGTGGTGATCACCGGCTTTCAGGCCAGAGGCACGCCGGGCCGTGCCCTGGTCGACGGCGCGCGGCATATCCGAATCTGGGGCGAGACCATCCAGGTCAATGCCACGGTGCATACCATAGGCGGGTTTTCGGCCCATGCCGATCAGGCCGAGCTGATCGCCTGGTACCGCGGGTTTCACCATCGTCCGCCGGTATGGCTGGTGCATGGCGAGGCCCAGGCCTCCGGTGCGCTGGCGCAACTGTTGCGCCAGCATGCCCCGGTGCGGGTCGGCCGGGCCGGCGAAGTCATCGACTTCACTGACGTGCCGCACCCGGCCAAGCGCTCGGGAGCACGGTCATGACGGTACGCAATCTGCGTTATCTGCTGCAACCGGAATCCGTCGCCGTGATCGGTGCCAGCCGCCGAGTCGAATCGCCAGGTGCCAGGGTGTTGGGTAATTTGCGATCCGCTGGCTTCGAGCAGTCGCTGTATGCAGTCAATCCCAAGTACCAGTCGATTGATGACTTGCCTTGTTACCCGACCATAGAGGCGCTGCCGGCGGCACCACAGTTGGCGATCATCGTCACACCGCCGCGCACCGTACCGCGCGTGGTCAAGGCCCTGGTTGCCAAGGGGACTCGCGCCGCGGTGGTGATCACCGGTGGATTGGGGGTGATAGCCGGGCGTCATGGCCTGCGCCGCCAGCAGGCCATGTTGCAGCTCGGACGTTCGGTCAACTTTCGTATCCTGGGGCCGGGCAGTCTGGGGCTGATCGTGCCCGGCATCAAGCTCAACGCCAGCTGCGCCCATCTCAACCCCAAGCCGGGCCGGTTGGCCTTGGTCGCGCAATCCGGCACGGTGTTGACATCCATGATCGACTGGACGGCGGACAAGGACATCGGTTTTTCCCATCTGGTATCCCTGGGTGGCAAGGCCGATGTCGATGTTGGCGATATGCTCAATTATCTGACCGACGATCGTGAAACCGACGCGATATTGCTGTATCTCGAATCCCTGAGCCGGATGCGCAAGTTCATGTCCGCGGCGCGGGCAGCAGCGCGGATCAAACCGGTCATCGTGCTCAAGGCGGATCGGTTCCGACCGTCGCCGACCCCGCTGGTGAGCACCGATGCCTTGTTCCAGGCGGCTTTCGACCGGGCCGGTCTACTGCGGGTACACAGTGTCGCCGATTTGTTCGATATGGCGGAGACCCTGGCGCATAGTCGCCCCCCTCGCGGCAAGCGGCTGGCGATTGTAGGCAACAGCGCGGGCATGGGGTTGCTGGCAGCCGATGCCTTGACCGAGGCGGACGGCCAACTGGCCGAGCCGGAGCCGGCCAGCCGCGCGTCCTTGGACAAGCTGCTGGCTCCCTATCGGGGCCAACCGATCGATCTGACTAGCACCGCGACGCCGGAGCAGTATGTTCAGGCCATGGGTCGCCTGCTCGATGATGGCAATGTGGATGCCGTGCTTGCACTGCATTGTCCAGTGGCGGGCGTCGACAGCCTGGCGGTGGCCGAGGCGGTGGCCGGCGGCGCGCAGGGTAGTCGCAAACCGGTGCTGACCAGCTGGGTGGGCAGCGCCACCATGACCGCCAGCAGGGCGGTGTTCTCGCGCCAGCATATTCCCAGTTACGCCAATCCGGGGGAAGCCGTGCAGGCCTTCATGCAGATGGCCTCCTACCGGCATAACCAGGAACTGCTGATGGAGACGCCGCCCTCGATCAGCACCTGGTTCACGACCGACAGCGCCACCGCCGCGGCGATCATCGACCGGGCATTGACCGCTCGGCGCGAGTGGCTATCCGGCAGCGAGATTCGAACCCTGCTGGATTCCTATGCGATTCCCACGGTGCCGACCCATGCTGCGGCGGATGCCGAGGAGGCGGGCCGGATTGCGAACCGGCTGGGCGAACCCGTGGCCCTGAAGGTGGTCTCGCCCGATATCGCCTACCGCTCGGAAGTGGGCGGGGTGATTCTCGACTTGCAGGGCGCGGATCAGGTCGAGGCCGCCGCCCTGGGAATGGAGGTGCGCTTGCGCAAGCGCTTCCCCAGGGCACGGATCGAGGGTTTCGTGGTCCAGCCCATGGTCAGATGGCCGCATGCGCTGGAGTTGCTGGCCGGTACCGTATGCCATCCGCTGTTCGGACCGGTGCTGGTATTCGGCCATGGGGGTTCGGCAATGGAGTTGATCGATGACCGTTCGGTTGCGCTGCCGCCGCTGAATCTGAAACTGGCCAATGAGTTGATCGCCCGGACGCGGGTCTCGCGCCTGTTCCCCAGCTACCATGACCAGCCGCCGGTCGATGTCGAAGCGGTGGCCCTGACCTTGCTCAAGCTTTCCAGTCTGGTCAGCGATCTGGCCCATGTCTGCGAGCTGCTGATCAATCCCTTGCTCGTGTCATCCCGCGGTGTGCTGGCCCTGGATGCCAAGGTGAGCTTGAGCAGGAAGCCGGTTGGCGGTGCCGAGCGGTTGGCGATCCGGCCCTATCCCCGGGAACTGGAAGAGTGGTTGACGCTGGCCGATGGTCACCGCTTGCTGTTGCGGCCGATTCGGGCCGAGGACGAACCGGCGTTGCAACGATTCGTGCAGCGGCTGGACCCGGAACAGATCCGGCTGCGTTTCCATCATCCCCTGAAGATCCTGGATCACAAGCTGGCGGCCCGTTTGACCCAACTCGATTATGATCGGGATATGGCCTTGGCGCTCACCGACGAGGCGGGCGAGATCCACGGGGTGGTCCGTTTGAGTACCGATCCGGATCGGCAGCGTGCCGAGTATGCCATCATCGTCAGTCGCGCCCTGGCCGGTAGCGGTCTGGGTCTGCTGCTGATGCGACGGATCATCGATTATGCTCGCGCCCAGGGCATAGGTGAACTGTTCGGCTCGGTGCTGAAGGAGAACGAAGCCATGCTGGGTCTTTGCCGTAAACTCGGTTTTCGTCGCGAGCAGCACCCGGAAGGAGCCAGTCTGGTCCTGGTGACCCTGGACCTGCGTCGGGCCGCGTAGGCCGAGCCGCGTAGGCCGAGCCGCGTAGGCCAGGGCGGGTAGCTTGCGGCTCATGCGCGCGAGGTCTTGCTTTATATAGTAGAATAGCCTAATATAAAGCATTATCCCTTCAGCCATGGAGTTCTGCTCATGAATCCCGTCAGTACAGTCGATCCGATTACCCTCCAGCACTGGCTGGCCGAAGACAAGGCCGTACTGCTCGATGTGCGCGAGCCCATGGAATACAACCGCGAACATATCACCGGTGCCCTATTGGCACCGCTCGCTTCCCTGGATCCGGCGGATTTCGCCCATCATGCGGGCAAGATCATCGTCTGCCAGTGTCGCAGTGGAGCACGCTCGGAGCAGGCCGTCCAGCGACTGCTCGCCGGGGGTAACAAGGAGGTCTATACCCTGGAAGGCGGTCTGGAAGCCTGGAAGCAGGCGGGCCTGCCGGTTCATTTCGATCGCAAGGCGCCGATCGATCTGATGCGCCAGGTGCAGATCATCGCCGGTAGTCTGGTACTGCTGGGCGTGATCCTGGCCGTGCTGGTATCCCCCGGATTCATCATCCTGAGCGGGTTCGTCGGTGCCGGACTGCTGTTTGCGGGACTGACGGGATTCTGTGGCATGGCCATTCTGCTGGCCAGAATGCCCTGGAACCGTTCTCACGCACCCGCGCCTTCCACCTCGAATCCACTGACCTCCTGAAGGAATAGCCCCGGGCATACGTACAAGTCGCAAGCCGCCTAGGGCTATTGCGCATTGTCCGGCCACGTCGGCGGCTTCACACTGATCGATAACATGACCACGGGCAGCGAGAGGGGGGTAGCCATGCCACACGCCGTCAAACCGCTACAGGCCGGCACCGTGAATTCGTCCTGCGTGGCTTGTAGTGGTGCCCACCTGTGTCTCTGTGGCGGACTGGACGCCAAACCGCACCGGCAGTTGACCTCCAGGGTGCGTCAGACTCGGGTCGTGGAGCGTGGTCGCAGCCTGTTCGACATGGGCGACGCCTTCAAATCCCTGTATGCGGTCCGCTCCGGATCGATCAAGGTCTATACCCTGAACAGCGACGGCGAAGAGCAGGTACTCGGGTTTTACCTGCCGGGCGAGGTGCTGGGTCTGGAGGCCATCAGTCGGGGTCATCACGACTGTAGCGCGATTGCCCTGGAGACCAGCAGTATCTGCGAGCTGGACTTCGCGGCGCTGGAACAGCTCGGCGGCGAGCAACCGGAAATACAGCAGCGTCTGAACCGCATCTATGCCCGGGAAGTCGCCCGCGATTACGACTTGCTGCGGCTGTTGGCCCGCAAGAGCGCCGAGCAACGCCTGGCCCTGTTCCTGGTCAATCTGTCCGAGCGGTTCGCGGCGCGCGGCTTCTCCGCCGATGAGTTCAATCTGAGCATGTCGCGCTACGACATCGGCAATTATCTCGGCCTGGCGCTGGAGACGGTTAGCCGATTGCTGGCGCGGTTCCAGAATCAGCAATTGCTCCAGGTCAACCGGCGTCATGTCAGGATCCTCAGGCATGAGGCCTTGCGCGTATTAAGCGGCACCAGTGCGGCGTGCAACCGCCGGAGCTACCACTGAATCACCCATGCTGTCGCAGACCGCGGTCTTCACCCGGCGGGTAGCCGACCACCTGGATCGAGCGGTGGTGCTGGCCGGGTCGGAAGAGGGTTGTGCCGAGGTCGTCGCCCGACTGAGCACCAGGAAGGCCACGGCGGTGGTGGTGGTCGATGCCGAAGACTCCCCGGTCGGCATCCTGACCGAGCAGGATATCGCCCGCCGAGTGGCATTCCGGGTGACTCCCGAAACCCCCGTGCGGCAGGTGATGACCACGCCGGTGCAGTGTATTGAAGCCGACGATTACCTGCATCACGCGGTTGCCTGGATGCGGCGTGACCAGATCCGCCATCTGCCGGTGCTGGCCGACGGTCGGGTGGTTGGTTTGTTGCAGCTGGATCGCGTCCTGGAGCGTGTGACGGGCCAGACGGTCGGCCATATCGATTTGCTGAACCAGGCCCGGACGCCGGACGGCATGCGCGAAGCCAAGCAGCACCAGCGCGAGATCGCCGCCCAATTGCTGGCGGACCAAGTGCCGGCGGCGGAGATTCAGCAGCTACTGACCCGACTGAACCATCAGCTCTATCGTGGTGCCGTCGACTACAGCCTGCAGCAGATGGCCGGGGATGGTAGAGGCGAGCCGCCGATCAGGTTCGAGGTGCTGGTCATGGGATCGGGCGGCCGCGGCGAGAGCTATCTGCGGCCGGATCAGGACAATGGGCTGATTCTGGCCGATTATCCGGATAGCGAACATGCAACCATCGACGGCTGGTTCATCGAGTTCAGCGAACGCTTGACGGCCACCCTGGACCGGATCGGGTTTCCCTACTGTCATGGTCATGTCATGGCGACCAATCCGCTGTGGCGCAAGACGCTGGCTCAATGGCAGGCACAGATCGGCCGCTGGATCGGCAAGAGCGAAGGCCAGGTACTGCGCCTGTCGGATATCTTCTTCGATTTCGTCTGCGTGTACGGCAGTGGCCGGATGACCGCCACCTTGCGCGAGTACGTGACCAATAATGCCTGGCGGCCGTTTTTTCTGCGCGAGATGTATAAAGTCGATCAGGATTTCAACGTGGCGCTGGGGCCGTTCGGTCGATTGCTGCCGGAGCGTGGCAAGGGGCCCAACCGGGGCAAGCTCAATCTCAAGCTGGCTGGCACGCTACCGCTGGTTGGCGCGGTGCGTATTCTCGCGCTACAGCAGCGCCTGTTCGCGACCTCGACCCTGGAGCGGATCAGTCAGTTGCACGAGCGGGAGGTGCTGTCGGACAACGAGCAGGACTATCTCAGCCATGCCTATCGGCATATCGCGCAGCTGCTGCTGCGCCAGCAACTGGACGATGCGGGTGCCGGTCGCGAACCGGGCAATCATGTTGCCGCCAAGCTGCTGTCGCAGCGGGAAAAGGATCAGCTGATCGCCGGCTTCAAGGCGATCAAGACGTTTCGCTCGCGCTTGCGCAGCGAAATGACGGGGGAGGTGTTCTGAGCTTCCCGACTGACGCTGCTCGGCCATTTTGGACCGATAATGGTCCGAATTGAGCCGATCGACCGATAGGGACAAACCGGTCGCCATGCCGCGGGCAGGGTCTGTGCGGGATTCCAGCAGGCTGGCACGATTCTCGCAACTCATTGGTTGCGTCAGTAGACAGGCGCCTGGCAGCAAGCGCTGCTGTTATGAACTCCTCCTAGCGTGTTTGGCCCTCGCCCCCCGCGAGGGCTTTTATTGTGCGGTCCCGTCAGGCGGGATAGATGCCGCCGAGGATGCGTGGGCCACGGGCTCCCGTGACCGTGGGCAGATTGCCGGGCTGTCCGCTCAGTGTGCGGTGGGCCAGCCAGGCAAAGCCCAGGGCTTCCAGATAATCCGGATCGATGCCCAGCGTGGCCGTGGACTGTATGGCAAGCCCGGGCAGTTGTGCACCCAGGCGCTGCAACAGGGTCGGATTGTGCACGCCGCCACCGCAAACCAGCAGCCGGCGTGTGGTGGGTGCCTGCTGGCCAAGCGCGTCGGCGATGGTGATCGCGGTCAGTGCGGTCAGACTGGCCTGGACGTCCGCCGGCCGATAGGCGCTGACATCGCCCGGCCAGGACGGATTGAAGTATTCCCGACCGGTACTTTTCGGCGCCGCCTGTCGGAAATAGGGGTCGGCCAGCCAGCGCTCCAGGAGCTCGCTGCGAACCTGGCCGCTGGCCGCCCAGCCTCCGTCGCGATCCATGGGCGTGCCCAGCTGTTGCGCCGCCCAGCTGTCCAGCAGGCCGTTGCCCGGTCCGGTATCGAAACCGGTGACAACGGCGGTCGGGTCGGCGGGCAGCAGTGAGAGATTGGCGATGCCGCCGATATTGACTACCGCCCGGTCCTCGTCATGGCTGCGGAAAAAAGCGGCATGAAAGGCAGGAGCCAAGGGGGCTCCCTGGCCACCGGCGGCCAGATCGCGGCGCCGGAAATCAGCGACCACCGTGATTCCGGTCAACTCGGACAGCAAGCTGGGATTGCCCAGTTGTATCGTGTACGGATCGTCGGACGCGGGGGCGTGCCGCACCGTCTGGCCATGGCTGCCGATTGCGGTGATCCGCGAGCTGCTTACGGCAGCCTCGGCGAGCAGTGCCTGCACGGCACGGGCCGACTGCCGGGCCACGGCGTTGTCCAGTACCGCGGCACGGTGCAACTCCTGATCAAGGGGTAGATTCAAGGCCAGCAACTGCGCGCGCAGGTCGGTTGGCCAAGCTCGGGTGATGCCACGCAGCAGGCGGGGTGGCGAGTCGCGCAAGTCGGCCAGTACCGCGTCGATACCATCGACGCTGGTACCCGACATCAGGCCGATATAGAGAGTCGTCACTCAGTTGTCACGCAGAGCGACACGGGTGCGCTGCAGCAAGTCGAGCTGGGCCAGCAGGGGTCCGGCCTGACGTCGAAAGGCAGCCAGTTGCTCGGCGGAAAGTGATGGATCGCCGGGCAGGACGACCCTGGCCGGATCCTGCGGCTGACCTTCGATATGTACTTCGTAATGCAAATGGGGACCCGTGGACAGACCGGTACTGCCGACATAGGCGATGACCTGACCCCGTTCGATCTGGTCGCCTTGCTTGAGAGCCGCATCGAAACGCGACAGATGGGCGTACAGCGTGGTGTAGCCCCGGCCGTGATCGAGAACCACGGTTTTGCCATAGCCGCGTTGCCAGCCGATGGACTCGATGATGCCGCTGCCGGCTGCCTTTACCGGGGTACCCGTGGGTGCGACCAGGTCGATACCCGGGTGAGGGCGGCGGATGCCCAGGATCGGGTGACGCCGGTTGGTGCTGAACGGAGAACTGATACGCGAGTAACTGACCGGGTAGCGGATGAAAGCAGGTTCCAGCCCTTCGCCTTCGGGCGTGTAATAACGCAGTTTGTTCTGCGCATCGGGAAAGCCGATGGCTTGATGAGTCTGACCGCCGACGGACAGTTCCGCTGCCAGGATGTTGCCCTCACCCAATTTCTCTCCGGTGAAATAATGTTCCTCGAAGAGGATGGTGAAAGTATCGCCGGGGCGAATCTGCCGTTCGAAATCGATGTGTCGGGAAAAGATTCGCGTCAACTTGCCGCGGATGCCCGGTGACAGTCCGGCTTCCCGAAGAGCGCCGGTCAAGGTGTTCGAAACCATGCCGCTGGCATAACCGACGCGTTTCTCGATCCGGTGGGTGTAGGATGAGGTCTTGAAGTGGTCCACATCGCGGAAGATGCGCACCCCGCTGATCCTGTCGGTATCGTAGACCAGCTCCTGGAGCTGCTTGTCCTCGACGCGGAGTTTGAAGATCTGGCCCGGATAAAGCCTTTCCAGCGCTCTGGCTTCGACACCGGCGGCCAGGAAGGCATAGAGTTCGGATTCTTTCAGACCCAGGCGGTTGAAGATGGCAGCCAGGGTATCACCGGGTTCCACCGTTACGGTTTCCCAGGTTTCCAGCTGGTCGGACCAGTCGGGATCGAGCAATCGAGTTTTCTCGACTTCTGGCAGGATCAGCGGCTGTTCCAGCTGGCTCAAGCCGCTATTGTCCCAGGAACCGGCCTGCGGATCGAGCCTATCCATGGGAAGGCCGAAGGCCAATGCGGCGACGACACAGGCCGTCAGGGCGGCAAGCAGGTGCGTCGAGATGGACAAACCGCGCGCTACACGGCGTGTCGCCTGAGGCTTACGAAGTAATCTCATCAGGTTCGTAGACAGGTCGATTTATAGTATGTCGGATTGTTTGCGGCAAATTTACCGGCTGGTGTCGCTCAGGTCAAATCGCAAACCCCTGTTTCACAGGTGATTTTTGTTGTATTTCACACAAAATTTGTATCAAAAAAGTTAAAATCCGTTGTTATTTTGCATCGCACGGTACTTGCCGGGCTTGATCCGGCGTGTTGCTGCGCAGCATAATCAATCCAGTCGCCAGGCCGAGAACCTCACTATGAATAATGTCGCCATCTACCCGGGTACTTTCGACCCGATAACCAATGGACATGTCGATCTGGTGCAACGCGGTGCTCGTCTGTTTCGACATCTGATCGTTGCCGTGGCGCCCAATCGGGGCAAGCAGCCGCTATTCACGGTGGGTGAGCGGGTCGCGCTGGTGGAGGATGTGCTGGCCGACCTGGGGTTGCCCAATGTCGAAGTGCGCAGTTTCGACAATCTGCTGGTCACATTCGCGCATCAGGTGGGGGCGCAGGTGCTGGTGCGGGGGTTGCGTGCCGTATCGGATTTCGAGTACGAATTCCAGTTGGCCGGCATGAACCGGCGCTTGGCGCCAGCCATAGAGACGGTGTTTCTGACCCCGGCCGAGCAATATGCTTTTCTGTCCTCCAGCATGGTGCGCGAGATTGCCGCATTGGGCGGTGATGTATCGCCCTTTGTCGATCACCGGGTCGAGGTCGCATTGATCAGCAAGTTCGGCCGCACTCCCGGCGATAAACGGGTCTAACTCCGTAACCACTCCGCTGCTTCGGATGACCAGCCCCATGGCCTTGATGATTACCGACGAGTGCATCAACTGCGATGTCTGTGAGCCGGAATGTCCCAACGAGGCGATTTATCAGGGCACGGAAATCTACGAAATCGACCCGCTACGCTGCACCGAGTGTGTCGGTCACTACGATGAACCCCAGTGCCGCCAGGTGTGTCCGGTGGATTGCATCCCGCTGAATCCGGATTACCCGGAGACCCCGGCACAGCTTCTGGATAAATATCGGCGTTTGACGGGCTCGGTCGTTTAGCCCTCGGATCTCGGTCTGGCCCTGATCAGCAGCACCAGACCCAGGGCGCCGGCGATCCAGCCCAGTAGCGGGTGTTCCAGCCAGGGCAAGACGCCGCCGGTATCGACCGCCAGGATGATCGCGGAACTGATCAGCAGCGCCGCCCCCACCACACTGTGGAACTGACGGCGGTGAGCAGTGCGCAGTTCCAGGCGTAGCCGCTCCAGTTCCCCGGCTTGCAGGCGCACCTGTAGTTCCCCGCGATTGGCCTTGTCCAGCGCGTTGTGTACTAGTTGCGGCAGCTCGGGCAACTGTTCCAGCAATTGCGGAAAGCCGGCCTTGAGTTTGTTGATGAAGGCCCGCGGTCCGATCCGTTGCGTCATCCAGTTTTCCAGGAAGGGTTTGGCGGTGCGCCACAGGTCCAGATCCGGATCCAGCTGCCGCCCCAGCCCTTCGATATTGAGCAGGGTTTTTTGCAGCAGAATCAGCTGGGGTTGCACCTCCATATTGAATCGGCGCGCGGTCTGGAACAGGGTCAGCAGGAAGCCGCCGAAGGAGATGTCCTTGAGCGGGCGATCGAAGATCGGTTCCGAGACGGTGCGGATGGCGGATTCGAACTCGTCGACCCGGGTATCGCGGGGTACCCAGCCGGATTCGATGTGCAACTCGGCAACCCGTCGGTAATCGCGCCGGAAGAAGGCCAGAAAGTTCTCCGCCAGGTAATGCTGATCGGTGGGTCCGAGCGTGCCGATGATGCCGAAATCGACCGCGATATAGCGCGGATCATCGGGTTCGGTGACATCGACGAAGATGTTCCCGGGATGCATATCGGCATGAAAGAAGCTGTCGCGAAACACCTGGGTGAAGAAGATCTCCACGCCGCGTTCGGACAGCTTCTTCAGATTGACGCCGAGCTGCCGCAACAGCTCGATATTGCCGATGGGAATGCCGTGGATTCGCTCCATGACCAGCACATTGCGCCGGGTCAGAGGCCAGTGCACGCCGGGTATGTACAGCGTCGCGGAATCCTTGAAATTGCGCTTGAGCTGGCTGGCATTGGCCGCTTCGCGGATCAGATCCAGCTCGTCGATGATGGTTTTCTCATATTCCGCCACCACGGCGCGAGCCCGCAGACGCCGCCCTTCGCTCCAGTAGCGTTCGATCAGCTCCGCCAGGATGTACAGCAGATTCAAATCCCGGCGGATGGTGCGCTCGATATTCGGTCGCACCACCTTGACGATGACTTCCTGGCCATCGATCAGCCGGGCGGCATGGACCTGGGCGATCGACGCCGAGGCCAGCGGTTGGCGGTCGAAGTTGCTGAAGAACAGTTCCAGTGGCTGGCCGTAGCTGGCCGTGACGATGGCATGGGCTTGCTCTCCGGGAAAGGGCGGGACCTTGTCCTGCAAGCGGGCCAGCTCCAGGGCGATGTCATCGGGCAGCAGATCGCGCCGGGTTGACAGGGTCTGTCCGAATTTGACGAAGATCGGCCCCAGCTGCTCCAGAGCCAGCCGCAGGCGCACGCCACGCGGTTGGGGATTGCGGCGGTCCAGCCAATAACCCAAAGTGAGATAGCGCAGAAAGGCGATCGGTCGAAAAGGAGGGGTGGCGAGCAGCAGCTCGTCCAGTCCATGACGCATCAGCACCCAGTTGATATAGAGCAGGCGCAGCAGTCGAGCGGGGTGGTGCACGGGTCTGGGCGATCAGCGTTGAACGGCGTGCCGTTGCAGCCTGATGATCCGCGCCTCCAGCCGATCGAGGTCGTCGCGCAAACGATCGACCGCATCGATGTATTCAAGCACCTGATGACGGGGTGGCAGGTCGCGACGCTCGTATTGCAGGTATTCCCCATGATTGTGGATCAGGCTGCTCAGCGCAGCCTGCCGCCAGGCTTGAGCGGTCCGGGCCAGCAAGCCGATCCGATGAGCCGGCAGATCACCCAGCAGCCATGCCAGTGGCTCTTCCCAGTCGAGATCCATACCCGCCAGCAGGGCTCGCAGTTCATGGGCCAGTAGTGCGTCGCCTTCCAGCTCCAGTCCGGAGCCAGCCGCCGCGCCGCCAGCCGCCAGCCGCATCAGGACCGGAGGGGTGGCTCGCAGGGTAAGCGCCGCTGATTCGGGACAGTCGCCACGCACTCGCACGCCGGCGGCGCCGGGTTGCAGATAGAGCGTCTGGCCGAGTCCCATGATCTCCAGCTTGATGGTGTGGCCACTCAGCTTCGCCAGCCGTTCCCGGGTCACCGGGTCCAGCCGCAGCACGCCATTGAGGAAGGTTTCGACAGCCGTGGTCAGCCACTGCATGGGTCTAGAACTTGTGGCCGCGGTGGACGGCGACGATGCCGCCACTGAGATTGAAATACTCGCAGCGCTCGAAGCCGGCTTGTTCCATCAGGGCGCGCAAGCTGTCCTGGTCCGGATGCATCCGGATCGATTCGGCCAGGTAGCGGTAGCTGGTGGCATCGCCGGCGACCACCCTGCCCAGCAGCGGCAGCATGGTGAAGGAATACAGGTCGTAGACCGGTTTCAGGCCCGGTGCCGTGGGATGGGAGAATTCCAGAACGACCACTCGACCACCCGGTTTCAGCACCCGGCGCATTTCGGCCAGGGCCTGATCCTTGCGGGTGACATTGCGCAAGCCGAAGGAGATGGTGACACAGTCGAAGCAGTTGTCGGAAAAAGGTAGGGTTTCGGCGTCGACCTGCGCATACTCCAGATTCCCGAGTAGTCCCCGGTCCACCAGTCGGCGACGGCCCGCCGCCAGCATGGCCGCGTTGATATCGGTCACCACCACCAGGCCGGAGCTACCCACCCGATCCGCCAACTTGGCGGCCAGATCGCCGGTACCGCTGGCCAGATCGAGTACCCGGTCGCCGTGCCGTACCCCGGTCAGACCCAGGGCGAACCGCTTCCAGAGCCGATGGACGCCCAGGGACATCAAATCGTTCATCAGGTCGTAGCGATCGGCGACCGAGTCGAACACCTGGCCGACCCGCCGGGTCTTTTCATCGGTGCTGACTTGCTGGTAGCCGAAGTCGGTCTTGTCCATGGATCGTTCGAGGCCTCTGGGCCGCGCTCAGCGGGCCGGGTAGAACCGCGGGCCGCTCGCGGAGGGATCGCCGCGTGACCGACCGGCCTGCTCCAGCCGTTCCAGATACTGCTGCCAGTAATCGGCCTGGTTGACACCCAGTTCGTGGAGGTAGTCCCAGGAATACAAGCCACTGTCGTGGCCGTCATCGAATACCAGCTTGACCGCATAGCGGCCGACCGGTTCGATCTGCCGGATGTTGACCTCGGCCTTGCCGTGCACCAGCACTTCCTGGCCCGGGCCGTGACCGCGCACCTCGGCCGAGGGCGAAAAGACCCGCAGGTATTCGCAGGGCAGTCGGAAGCTGCTGCCATCGTCGAAGCTCACTTCCAGAACTCTGGATACCTGGTGGAGACGGATATCGGTGGGTTTGGCGGCCATCATCACCTCACAGGATATAGCGGCTGAGATCCTGGTCCTCGACCAGGGCTCCCAAGTGGGTATTGACATAGTCGCTGTCGATGGTGATGGTATCGCTGGAGCGGTCGGGTGCCTCATAGGATATCGTCTCCAGCAAGCGCTCCATCACCGTGTGCAGCCGGCGGGCGCCGATGTTCTCGGTGCGCTCGTTGACCTTGTAGGCGACCCCGTCGGTGGTGTATGCCAGCCGCACATCCTCGGTGCCCAGCAGGGCCTGATACTGCTCGGTGAGGGAAGCGTCGGGCTCGGTCAGAATGCGGACGAAATCCTCCACCGACAGGGCCTTGAGTTCGACCCGGATCGGCAATCGCCCTTGCAGTTCGGGAATCAGGTCGGAGGGCTTGGAAAGATGAAAGGCGCCGCTGGCGATGAACAGCACATGGTCGGTCTTGACCATGCC
>CAYMHN010000003.1:26061-28374 GCA_964390235.1 uncultured Candidatus Competibacteraceae bacterium | reverse complement strand
CGGGCCGGGGGCGAGGACCCGCTGCTGCTGGTATTGCCGGCCGATCATCTGATCCGTGATGCCGCCGCCTTTCGCCTGGCGGTGACCGACGTGGCACCGTTGGCTGAACAGGGTCGGCTGATCACCTTCGGCATCTCGCCCGACCGACCGGAAACCGGCTATGGCTATATCCAGGCCGGCGATGCGCTGCCAGGGGGGGCGCATATCGTGAATCGCTTTGTCGAAAAGCCCGATGTCGCTACCGCCGAACGCTACTTGTCCTCGGGTGAATACTACTGGAACAGCGGCATGTTTCTGTTTCGCGCCTCGCGCTATCTGGAGGAACTGGAGCGTTTCCGACCCGAAATGCTGGCGGCATGTCGGGTGGCCCTGGAACAGGCCAGACGGGATCTGGATTTTCTGCGCCTGGACGAGGCCGCCTTCACCGCCTGCCCTGGCGACTCGATCGACTACGCGGTCATGGAAAAGACCAGCGCCGCCGCCGTGCTGCCGCTGGATATCGGCTGGAACGACGTCGGCGCCTGGTCGGCGCTGTGGGAGGTCGAGACCCGCGACGCCGCCGGCAATGCCGGCCGGGGCGATGTGGTGCAGCACGACAGCCGCAACTGCTATGTCCACGCCCGGCACCGGTTGGTGGCCACGGTCGGCGTCGACGATCTGGTGATTGTGGAAACCCCGGATGCGGTGCTGGTCGCCCGACGTGACAAGGTCCAGGACGTCAAGGCCATCGTCGCCCGACTCAAGCAGGCCGAGCGGCCGGAGACGCTGGCCCACCGCAAGGTGTATCGGCCCTGGGGGGCTTATGACGCCATCGACGTCGAGGAACGCTTCCAGGTCAAGCGGATCACGGTCGATCCTGGCGCCCGACTCAGCCTGCAGATGCACCATCATCGGGCCGAACACTGGGTGGTGGTGCACGGCACGGCTCGGGTGACCCGAGATGAGGAAACCTTTCTGCTGCACGAGAACGAATCGACCTATATCCCCCCGGGCACCCGCCACCGCCTGGAAAACCCGGGCAAGATCCCGCTGCAACTGATCGAGGTCCAATCCGGCAGCTATCTGGGCGAGGACGATATCGTCCGCTTCGACGATGTCTACGGCCGCCGGGACACCTGACATGGCGGCGCTGGACTGCTTCAAGGCCTATGACATCCGCGGTCGGCTGCCGGACCAGCTCAATCCGGACATCGCCTGGCGCATCGGTCGGGCCTACGCCACCTGGCTGCAACCGCGCCGGGTGGTGGTGGGTTGCGACATGCGCCTCAGCAGTGCCGAGTTGTCGGAGGCGCTGGCGGAAGGGCTGCGAGACGGCGGCAGCGAGGTCATCGACATCGGGCTGTGCGGTACCGAGGAAGTCTATTTCGCGACTTTTCATCACCGGCTCGATGGCGGCATCATGGTCACTGCCAGCCACAACCCGGCCGACTACAATGGCATGAAGCTGGTCCGCGAGCAGGCCCAGCCGATCAGCGGCGACAGTGGCCTGGACCGGATCCGGGCATTGGCCGAACAGCGCGATTTCCCGGTGGCCGAGCGGCGCGGCGGCTACCGGACCGAGCCGGACAAGTCCGCCTATATCGACCATCTGCTGGGCTATGTCCGACCCGACGAACTGGCACCGCTGAGGGTCGTGACCAATGCCGGCAATGGCTGCGCCGGACCGATCCTCGATCTCCTGGAAGCGCGCCTGCCGTTTCGCCTCATCAAGCTCCACCACGAACCCGACGGTACTTTCCCCAACGGCATACCCAATCCGCTGCTGCCGGACAAGCGTGCCGCCACCCGCGATGCCGTGCTTGCCCATGGCGCCGATCTGGGACTGGCCTGGGACGGGGATTTCGATCGCTGCTTCTTCTTCGACGAGCGGGGCCGGTTCATCGAGGGCTATTACCTGGTCGGCCTGCTGGCCCGGCTGCTGCTTGCCGACGAGCCGGGCGGGCGCATCATCCACGATCCGCGGCTGACCTGGAATACCCTGGAGATGGTGACGGCGGCCGGCGGGATATCCGTGCAATGCAAGACCGGCCATGCCTTCATCAAGGAGCGGATGCGCGCCGAGGACGCGATCTACGGTGGCGAGATGAGCGCCCACCATTACTTTCGCCGCTTCGCCTACTGCGACTCCGGGATGATCCCCTGGTTGCTGGTCGCGGAGCTGATCAGCCGCAGCGGCCAGCCCCTGTCGGCCCTGGTCAACGAGCGCATCGAACGCTATCCGTGCAGCGGCGAGATCAATTTCACGGTAGCCGATCCCCGGGCGGCCATCGCCGAGGTGCTGAGCCACTACGGTGCCGGCAACCCGCTCATCGA
>CAYMHN010000003.1:0-26051 GCA_964390235.1 uncultured Candidatus Competibacteraceae bacterium | reverse complement strand
GGGGTCGGCGTCGAGTTCGCCGACTGGCGCTTCAATCTGCGCGCCTCCAACACCGAACCGCTGCTGCGGCTCAATGTCGAGACCCGCGCCGATCCGGCCCTGCTGGGCCGGCGTACCGAGGAACTGCGCCGACTGCTGTCGGCTTGATACAATGCTCGATTAAATCATTCACTGGCGAACCGGAACCCCGACATGTTCGAATCCCTCAACGAACGGCTGCGCGATACCCTCAAACGGGTCCGCGGCCAGGCCCGCCTGACCGAGGACAATATCAAGGATGCCCTGCGCGATGTGCGCATGGCGCTGCTGGAGGCCGATGTGGCGCTACCGGTGGTCAAGGATTTCATCGACCGGGTACGCGAGCGGGCGATCGGCCGCGAAGTGATGCAGAGCCTGAACCCCGGTCAGGTGATGATCAAGGTGGTCAACGAGGAACTGGTCAGGATCATGGGCGAGGCGAATGCCGCCCTGGATCTCAAGACCCAGCCACCGGCGGTCATTCTGATGGCCGGTCTGCAAGGCTCGGGCAAGACCACCAGCAGCGCCAAGCTGGCGCGCTGGCTCAAGGAGCGGGAAAAGAAATCGGTGTTGCTGGTAAGTTGCGATATCTACCGGCCGGCCGCCATCGAACAGCTCAAGACCCTGGCCAACGAGGTCGGTGTCGGTTTCTTCCCCAGCCAGCCGGATCAGTCGCCGCTGGCCATCGCCGAGGCCGCCCGCGAGGAAGCTCGACGACGCCAGTACGATGTGCTGATCATCGATACCGCCGGCCGACTGCACGTCGATGCCGGAATGATGGATGAGATCCGGACGCTGCACCAGCGACTGACCCCGATCGAGATCCTGTTCGTGGTCGACAGCATGACCGGCCAGGATGCCGCCAACACGGCCAAGGCCTTCAACGATGCCCTGCCGCTGACCGGCGTGGTGCTGACCAAGACCGATGGCGATGCCCGCGGCGGCGCGGCGCTGTCGATCCGCCATATCACCGGCAAACCGATCAAGTTTCTCGGAGTGGGTGAAAAGACCGCCGCACTGGAACCCTTTCACCCCGACCGGCTGGCCTCGCGCATCCTGGGCATGGGTGATGTGCTCAGCCTGGTCGAGGAAATCGAGCGCAAGGTCGATCGCGAAAAGGCCGAGAAACTGGCCCGCAAGGTCCAGAAAGGTCGCGGTTTCGACCTGGAGGATTTTCGCGAACAGATGCAGCAGATGCTGGGCATGGGCGGCATCGGCGAGCTACTGGAGAAACTGCCGGGCATGTCCGAACTGCCGGCCGAGGTCAAGGCCCAGGCCGACGACAAGCAGGTGCGCCGGGTGATCGCCATCATCAATTCGATGACGCCCCAGGAGCGACGCTTTCCGGACAATATCAACGGTTCCCGCAAGCGCCGCATCGCGGCCGGCTCCGGCACCCGGATCCAGGACGTCAACCGACTGCTCAAGCAATTCAAGCAGTCACAGAAGATGATGAAGAAAATGAAAGGCGGCGGCATGGCCAAGATGATGCGCGGCCTCAAGAACCGGTTCCCCGGTGGTGGTTTCCCCGGTGGATTGCCACCGATGCGGTGAATTTCTTTTTACACCGCTCTTCACTTCCGGGCAGAATCGAGTAGAATTCGCGGTTTACTTTGAATGCCCTGTAGTTACCGGGCAGGTTCGAGTCATTCTGCACAGGACAAGAGCATGGTTACCATACGTCTGGCCCGAGGTGGCGCCAAGAAGCGGCCTTTCTACCACATCGTGGTCACCGACAGCCGCAACCGGCGCGACGGCCGTTATATCGAGCGGGTCGGCTTTTTCAACCCGGTCGCTCAGGGTGGTGAAAGCCGCCTCCAGCTGAATCAGGAACGCATCCAGTATTGGCTGGACCAGGGCGCCCAGCCCTCCGAGCGGGCCGCCTCGCTGCTGCGTGAACAGCGCAAGCAGGCCGCTCGGACCAGCGAAGCGGCAGCCTGAGCCGATGCGCCCCTGAGCCGATGTATCGATGTCCGGCGAGCTGCTCATCGTAGGCAAGATTGCCGGGCTGTTCGGCGTCAAGGGCTGGGTCAAGCTGTTGTCTTACACCGAGCCGCGCAGCGGTCTGTTCGACTACCAGCCGCTGTACCTGTCGAGCGCGGACGGCTGGCGTAGTGTTCAGTTTGAACAGGGACAGGAGCATGGCAAAGGACAGATCGCCAAACTCGCCGGCATCGACGACCGGGACGCGGCCCTGGAACTGGTGGGGGCGCAACTCGCGATCGACCGGGAGCAACTGCCGCCTCCGGCGGCGGGCGAGTATTACTGGGCCGATCTGGAAAACCTGCGAGTTGCCACCCTGGATGGTGTCGATTTGGGCCGAGTGGATCACCTGTTCAGTACCGGTGCCAACGATGTGCTGGTCGTGCGCGGTGACAAGGAACGCCTGATCCCGTTCATCCGGGGAGAGGTCATCCACGACATCGATCTGGACGCGGGGTTGATCCGAGTCGACTGGGATCCGGATTTCTGACATGCGGCTCGACGTGATCACCCTGTTCCCGGGGATGTTCACGGCGCTGACCGACTACGGCGTCAGCGGTCGGGCGCAGACGGCGGGGCTGCTGGAATTGGTCTGCTGGAACCCGCGAGACGATGCCCTTGACCGGCACCGCACGGTGGACGACCGACCCTATGGCGGAGGGCCGGGCATGGTGATGAAGGTGGAGCCCTTGCGCGACTGCCTGCGGCGCGCGCGCCAGGCCAGTGGCAGCCGCGGGCGGGTGATCCACCTCAGTCCGCAAGGCCGGCTGCTGGATCAGGCTGGAGCACGCGGCTTGGCGCGGGAGTCGCATCTGGTATTGATTGCCGGGCGCTATGAAGGGATAGACGAGCGATTTCTGCGGGCCGAGGTCGATGCCGAATGGTCGATCGGCGATTATGTATTGAGTGGTGGCGAACTGGCCGCCATGGTATTGATCGACACCGTTATCCGGTTGCTGCCGGGCGTGCTGGGCGATCCCGAGTCGGCGCTACAGGATTCGTTCACCGACGGCCTGCTGGACTGCCCGCACTATACCCGGCCGGAAGCGATCGACGGACGGGCGGTGCCGACGGTATTGCTGAGCGGGGATCATGCCGCCATCCGGCGCTGGCGATTGCAACAAGCGCTGGGCCGAACCTGGGACCGACGTCCCGAGCTGCTGGCCCGGCTCAGGCTGGACCCGGAACAACGGGAACTGTTGGCCGCCTACATTCAGGCGGAACTACAGGTGGATCAAGCGTCCGATGACGATTTAGATTAGAGGAGCAAGACAGTGAGCATTATCATCGAACAACTGGAACAGGAACAACTGAAACAGGATATTCCCGACTTCGCACCCGGAGATACCGTAGTCGTGCAGGTTCGGGTGACCGAAGGCAACCGCGAACGGCTACAGGCGTTTGAAGGTGTCGTCATCGCCAAGCGCAACCGGGGTCTGCAGTCAGCCTTCACGGTGCGCAAGATCTCGCATGGAGAGGGCGTGGAGCGGGTGTTCCAGACCCACAGCCCCGGTATCGCCGCGATCGAGATCAAACGCCGCGGGGATGTGCGCCGCGCCAAGCTGTACTATCTGCGAGGCCTTGAGGGGCGTGCCGCCCGCATCAAGGAAAAGCTGCCGAACCGGAAGTAAATCCGCGCCGCTCGGGATCAATGACCAGCACACTGCCACCACCGGCTCCGGAGTCCTTGCTCCAACCCGTGGTGGATCTGGCCTGGCAGGCCGGCGAGCGGACCCTGGCCATTTACGGCCAGACCCGGCTTCAGGTCACCGAAAAGCTCGACCAAAGTCCGCTTACAGCGGCCGATCTCGCATCGCAAGAGATCATCCTGGCCGGCTTGCGGCGCCTGAGTCCGGATATCCCGGTTCTGTCGGAGGAGACTTGCCCCACGGCACCGGCCGATCGCCGTCACTGGCGGCGCTTCTGGCTGGTCGATCCGCTGGACGGAACCAAGGAGTTCATCAATCGCAACGGCGAATTCACGGTCAATATCGCCCTGGTCGAGGACCGCTACCCGATACTGGGCGTGGTCCATGCGCCGGCGCTGGGTACCTGTTATTTCGCCGCTCGCGGTCAACCGGCCTTTCGCCAACGCCCCGGCGAAGCACCTCGCACCATCGCCAGCGCTCCGCTGAGCACCGATGAAGTGCGCGTGGTGGGCAGCCGTTCCCATCCCGGTGAACAACTGGGCCGGTTCGTCGAGCGCTTGGGCAAGCATGTCTTCGTGGCCGTTGGCAGCGCGCTCAAGTTCTGCCTGGTGGCCGAGGGCAGCGCGGACGTCTATCCCCGCCTGGGTCCGACCTGGTGGTGGGATACCGCCGCGGGTCAGTGCGTGGCCGAATCCGCCGGTGCCTCGGTGGTGGCCATCACCGGTTCCCGGCTCGCCTATGATCCGGTGGATGAGGACCTGCGCAATCCCCATTTCCTGGTCTGCGCGGATCGACGACGCGACTGGCTGAGCTACCTCTAGACCGTTCCGATTCGCCGCGGACAACGCTTGAAATTACCCGGCCATGTGCCCATTACATGAAATCACTCTACGATCGAGGAGGCATGATTCCCATGGCTGTCGACGCCCATAAGGAAACGCTGGGGTTCCAGACTGAAGTCAAGCAGCTGCTCCACTTGATGATCAACGCGCTGTATTCCAACAAGGATATCTTTCTGCGCGAACTCATCTCCAATGCGTCCGATGCCTGCGACAAGCTGCGCTTCGAGGCTCTGACCGACAGCGCGCTGTTCGAGGAAGACCCCGAATTGCAGATCTGGATTCGTTTCGACCCCGCGGCCGGCACCCTGACCGTGCGTGACAACGGTATCGGCATGAGTCGCCAGGAAGTCATCGACAATATCGGTACCATCGCCCGCTCCGGCACCCGTCAGTTCATCGAACGCCTGACCGGCGATCAGGCCAAGGATGCCCAGCTGATCGGACAGTTCGG
The DNA here is from genome assembly GCA_964390235.1 of uncultured Candidatus Competibacteraceae bacterium. Classification (GTDB taxonomy): domain Bacteria; phylum Pseudomonadota; class Gammaproteobacteria; order Competibacterales; family Competibacteraceae; genus CAYMHN01. Next base: position 21,108 of record CAYMHN010000003.1, on the reverse strand, counting down.
AGTAGGCTTCTACTCCAGCTTCATAGTGGCCGAGCAGGTCACTCTGAAAACCCGCCGCGCCGGCTTGGGTGCCGAGCATGGGGTATGTTGGAATTCCCGCGGCGATGGCGAATACACTATCGAGAATTGCGAGCTGCCCGAGCGCGGCACCGAGATCATCTTGCAGCTGCGCGACGCTGACCAGAATCTGCTCGATCAGTGGCGACTACGCTCCATCATTACCCGGTACTCCGATCATATCGGACTGCCCGTGCTGCTGGAAATCGAGAAACCGGCCGCCGGGGATGATCAACCGGCAAGCCGGGAGTGGGAGCAGGTCAACCGTGCCTCGGCCCTGTGGACCCGGGCCAGGAAAGACATCGGCGACGATGAGTATCAGGCGCTGTACAAGCACCTGACCCATGATTTCGAACCGCCCCTGGCCTGGACCCACAACCGGGTCGAGGGCAAGCTGGAATACACCTCCTTGTTGTACATCCCGCGGCAGGCGCCCTTCGATCTCTGGGATCCGAACCGCCGCTATGGCGTCAAGCTCTACGTGCAACGCGTCTTCATCATGGACGACGCCGAGCAGCTGATGCCGCGTTATCTGCGCTTCGTGCGCGGGGTGATCGATTCCAACGACCTGCCGCTGAACATTTCGCGCGAACTCCTGCAAAGCAACAAGACCATAGACGGCATTCGCGCCGGATCGATCAAGAAGGTGCTCGGACTGCTGGAGGAACTCGCCGCCAACGAGCCCGACCAATACGTCATGTTCTGGAAGATCTTCGGCCAGGTCCTGAAGGAAGGACCCGCCGAGGATTTCACCAACCGCGAGCAGATCGCCAAGCTGTTGCGATTCGCCTCGACGCATGCGGACAATGCCGAACAGACCGTCAGCCTGAGCGACTACATGGGCCGGATGAAAGAAGGCCAGGACAAGATCTACTACCTCACCGGCGACGGCTTCGCGGCGGTCAAGAACAGCCCGCATCTGGAAATCTTCCGCAAGAAGGGTATCGAGGTCCTGCTACTGTCCGACCGGGTCGACGAATGGCTGGTGAGCCACTTGACCGAATTCGAGGGCAAGTCGCTGGTGTCGATCGCCAAGGGTCAGCTGGATCTGGACAAGATCGACGACACCGAGGACAGGCAAACCCGGGAACAGGCCGAGAGCGACTATCAGGACCTGATCAAAGGTCTTCAGCAACAGCTTGGCGATCAGGTTCAGTCCGTGCGGATTTCGCGTCGCCTCACCGATTCACCGGCCTGCCTGGTGGTCGATGAGCATGCGCTGAGTGCCCACCTGGAGCGCCTGTTGCGCGAAGCCGGGCAGAATGTGCCAGCCAGCAAGCCCTTTCTGGAGCTGAATCCCGACCATCCATTGATCGGTCAGCTCAATCGCGACCTCGATGGTGCGCGCTTTGGCGACTGGGCGAGGCTGCTGTTCGACCAGGCGCTACTGGCCGAGGGCGGCCAGTTGGAAGACCCGGCGGGCTTTGTCAAGCGGATGAACGAACTGCTGCTGACGCAGTCGTCGGCACAGGTTCGGGAATAGCTGCGGTAGCCTTCGCGGACTGCTATGCTTATTGCACTATCGATCGAGTCGGCTCGACAGGAGGAGCGATGAAGCTCGCTGAATTGCTGACCAGTACCCGCGGACAGCCGAGTACCATTGAACCGGAAGCCCGCGTAACCGAGGCCATAGCGCTGATGAATGACCAGCACATCGGATCGGTCATCGTAGTCGACCCACAAGGCCGGCTCGCGGGGATCTTCACCGAGCGCGACGTGATGCGTCTATGTGCCCAAGGACTGGGGGCCAGGCTTGAGCAACTGGCCGTCGCTGATTACATGACCCACAATGTGATCACTGGTACCCCCGATGATGACATCGACACAACACTCGGCCTGATGACCGAACGCCGATTTCGTCACCTGCCGGTGCTGCGGGAGGAGCGGCTGGTCGGATTGCTGTCGATCGGCGATCTGGTCAAAGCCAAGCTCGACGCCACAGCCATCGAGGCCGAAGCCTTGCGCCAGTACATCAACTCGTGAGTCACGATATCCCGGTAGTCACGCCTTTTTGGCGCGACAAGCCCTTGCAGCGCATGAGTCGGGTGGAGTGGGAATCCCTGTGCGACGGTTGCGGCAAATGCTGCCTCCACAAACTGGAGGATGCCGACACCGGCGAATTGTACTACACGAATGTTGCCTGCAAGCTGCTGGATCTCGGCAGCTGTCGCTGCCGGCATTACCGCGAGCGGCGACGCTGGGTCCCCGACTGCGTCCAATTGCGGGCCGAAGACCTCGCCGCCTACCGCTGGCTTCCAGCCACCTGCGCCTATCGACTGCTGGCTGAAGGCCATGATCTCCCCGACTGGCATCCCCTGGTAAGCGGCAACCGTCAATCCGTGCATGAGGCCGGGGTATCGGTGCGCGGCTGGGCCGTATCGGAACACGATGCCGACCAGTTGGAGGATCACATCATCCGTCATGCACCCTGATTCACCCGAGAGCTTGAACCCCGAGGCCAGAGTGGTTAGAGTGCACGCTTGCTTGCAGCCCAAATCACCCATACCCGATTGGCAATGACTTCACGTTCGGTCAGTGACGCGCGCGCCGGAGCGGCGCCGTTCGAGCTCAAGGGAAGTCTGTTCACGTTGACCGTCTTCCAGCTCTGGCACAGCGATCTAGACGCCATCGAGCACCAGCTGCGGCGCAAGATCGAGCAGGCCCCCGCTTTTTTTCAGAACATCCCGGTGGTGATCGATCTAGCGGACTTGAAAGGCGGGACGCCCGACTTTGCCGCCTTGAGTGGTCTGCTACGGCGACACGGACTCATTCCGGTCGGCATCCGCAACGCCCGGGCCGCGATTCAGGAAACCGCCGTCCTGGCGGGCCTGCCGGTCCTGCGAGACAGCCGGGAAGCCATGCCGTCCAAGGTAGCGCAGCCGCCCCCGGAACCCGCACCCCTGCGCACCCGCCTGCATACCCAGCCGATCCGTTCAGGGCAGCAGATCTACGCGGCGGACGGCGACCTGATCGTCATCGGTACCGTCAGCGTGGGTGCCGAGGTGCTGGCCGACGGCCACATCCACATCTATGGTGCCCTGCGTGGGCGTGCCCTGGCCGGTGTCCGCGGCAACCACCAGGCACGGATTTTCTGCCAGAGCCTGGAAGCGCAACTGGTGTCGATCGCGGGTAATTATCGCGTACTGGATGAGCCACATGAAACCGACAAGAATCAGGCGCAGCAGATTTACCTGGATGGCGAACGCCTGCTGATCGAGCCATTGGCTCGCTAATCACCCGACGAGGGAATAGGAGATCATCAATTGGCAAGAGTGATTGTTGTCACATCCGGCAAGGGAGGCGTGGGCAAGACTACCACCAGCGCCAGCTTCGCAACCGGACTCGCACGCCGCGGCCACAAGACGGCCGTGGTGGACTTCGACGTCGGCCTGCGCAACCTCGACCTGATCATGGGCTGTGAACGCCGTGTGGTCTACGATTTCGTCAATGTGATCAATGGTGAGGCCAACCTCAACCAGGCCTTGATCCGGGACAAGCGGATCGACAACCTGTTCATCCTGCCAGCCTCACAAACCCGCGACAAGGAAGCGCTGACCCAGGAAGGGGTCGCCAAGGTCATGGACGAACTGAAAGCCAGCGGCTTCGAGTACATCGTCTGTGACTCGCCGGCCGGCATCGAGCATGGCGCCCACATCGCCATGTATTTCGCCGATGAGGCACTGGTGGTGACCAATCCCGAGGTCTCGTCGGTGCGGGACTCGGACCGCATTCTGGGTTTGATTTCCAGCCGCTCGCGCCGCTCCGTCCAGAACGAGGAGCCGGTCAAGGAACATCTCTTGCTGACCCGCTACTCGGCCGAGCGGGTCCAGCGCGGCGATATGCTGGCTCTGGACGACGTGCTGGAAATTCTCGGCATTCCCCTGCTAGGCGTGATTCCGGAATCGCAAAGCGTCCTGCTGGCCTCCAACGAAGGCATCCCCATCGTGCTGGAGGACAAAAGCGACGCCGGTCAGGCCTACGAAGATGCCGTCGCCCGGTTTCTCGGTGAGGAGCGCCCGCACCGCTTCCTCAACCCCGAAAAGAAAAGTCTTTTCCGGCGCCTGTTCGGGAGCTGATCATGGGTTTCCTCGAATTCTTCCGTAGTAATAAACCGCCTTCAGCCGCCACCGCAAAGGAACGGCTGCAGATCATCGTCGCCCGCGAGGGCCGCAATGCCGCTCTCAGCGCGGACTATTTGCAACGCATGCAGCAGGAAATACTGGCCGTGGTGCGCAAATATGTTGCGATCCAACAAGATCACATCAAGGTCAACCTGGACCGGGAGGGCAACTGCGAGGTGCTGGAGTTGAACATCACCCTGCCCGATGCCGACAAACCGGGCACCAAGGCCAAAGCCCGTCGCTCATGACCGGGGAGCCGGCCCCGGAAACACCGGTCCGGCTCGACAAGTGGCTCTGGGCCGCTCGGTTCTTCAAGACCCGCAGCCTGGCCACCGAGGCCATCTCGGGCGGCAAGGTCCAGGTCAATGAACAGCGGGTCAAGCCGTCCCGCCAGGTCAAGCTCGGGGATCGCCTGGATCTGCTGCGCGGACCCGAGCGAATGACCGTCCTCGTCACCGGTTTGAGCACTCGCCGGGGGCCGGCCAGCGCGGCGGCGGAACTGTATCGAGAAACCCCTGAAAGCCTGCTGCAGCGCGAGCAGCAGGCCGAGGAGCGCCGGCAGCAGCGCCTGGCAAGCCCGCAGACGCCGGGACGGCCCGACAAGAAGTCGCGGCGCCGGATCGTGCGCTTCACCCGCAGGGAGCGCTAGGGTAGCAAACCCACGCCTTGGAGACCGCAGTCTTCCGGCAGGCCGAACATCAGGTTGAGATTTTGTACCGCCTGCCCGGCGGCACCCTTGACCAGATTATCCTCCACCACCAGGATAACGGCCATGTCGCCATTTGGTGGACGATGCACCGCGATCCGGCAGTGGTTGGCGCCGCGCACGCTGCGGGTATCGGGATGGGAGCCGGCGGGCAGCATGTCCACGAACAACTCGTCACCATAGCGGCGCTCGAACAGGGCTTGCAGGTCCGCGCTCGGATCGGTCACCCGCGCGTACAGCGTGGCATGAATACCCCGGATCATGGGGGTCAGATGCGGGACGAAGGTCAACCCGATGGATCGCCCGGTGGCGGCCAGCAGACCCTGGTGAATTTCCGGCAGATGACGATGGCCAGCCACATTGTAAGCACGGAAATTGTCACCCGCCTCGGCCAACAGCAGACCCAGCTCGGCTTTTCGACCAGCACCGCTGACACCGGACTTGCAATCGGCGATCAGCTGCCGGTGATCCACGACCCCCGCTTCGATCAACGGTAACAGCCCGAGTTGCACCGCCGTGGCATAACAACCGGGGTTGGCAACCAGGCGAGCCCCGCGGATCGCCGCCCGGTTGATCTCCGGCAAGCCATAAACCGCATCGGCCAGCAGATCGGGGCAGGCATGTTCCAGCTTGTACCAGCGTTGCCACTCGGCGGGATCCTTGAGCCGAAAATCCGCCGCCAGATCGATGACCCGCACACCGGCGGCCAGCAAGGCCGGTACCTGTTCCATGGCCGTGCCATTGGGAGTGGCGTAGAACACGACATCGCAAGTACTGAGCTGTTGCGGATCGGGTTCGATGAATTCCAGATCGATCCGACCGCGCAGATTGGGGAACAGATCCGTCACCGCCCTACCCGCCTCGGCCCGCGAGGTGATGGCCGTCAGTTCCACGGCGGGGTGTCCCGACAGCAGGCGCAGCAGTTCGACCCCCGTATAACCGGTACCGCCCACAATGCCTACCTTGATCATCTCGTTCATGGCTGCGCCACCCTGTATCTCAAGCGTGTCACATCATAGCCACGCGACGATCGGCCGCCAAGTGGCCGCGGGTAAGCGGCAGACGGCGATCACCTCCTGCTATCATGCGCCAAACCCGATGGTCTTCTGAATCATGTGGCTGAAAGCACTGCATCTGATCTCCATGGTGACCTGGTTCGCCGGTCTGTTCTATCTGCCCCGCTTGTTCGTCTATCACGCGATGAGCGAGGACCAGGTCAGCCGGGAGCGGTTCAAGATCATGGAGCGCAAGCTGTACCGGGGCATCATGACTCCCAGCATGCTGGTGACCCTGGCCCTGGGTATCTGGATGCTGATCGATTATGCCTGGGCCTGGTATGGACGCATGGGCTGGCTGCATCTCAAGCTGGTCCTGATCGCCGTTCTGGTCGGCTATCACCTGTGGTGTGGCCAGTTGCTTAAAACCTTCCGGGATGACCGCAATCAACGAAGCCATGTGTGGTATCGCTGGTTCAACGAGGCACCGGTGCTGCTGCTGGTCGCCATCGTGCTGCTGGCCAGCCTCAAGCCGTTCTGAGGGTGCTCAGGAAACCTTGCCCAGCTGGGCCAGTTGCCGGAACTTGCGGTACAGGCTGATCACCTTGCCAGGGTAGTCGGATTCTGGATTGGCCAGACTGCCATTGTAGCGCAGCAAGGCCTTGCGCAGATTGCCGCCGCTCATGTCGAGATATTCGAGCAGAATCCAGGCGCCGGTGGCGATGTTCTTGCGCGGATTGAACAGGGCATCGGCGCCGCCGATGGCTTCGATTTTCTCCGGGTGCGCCTGCGGCATCACCTGCATCAGTCCCCGAGCGCCGGCATGACTGACCACATGCTCGCGAAAGGTTGATTCAACCGCGATGATGGCCAGAATCAGGGCCGGATCGAGATCATGCTTGCTGGCATTGTAAACCACCTCGGATACGATGGCCACGGTTTGGTGTCGAGGCAAGCGGAAGGTCTGCTGGATATAATCGGTCAGCCGCTGGACCTGAGCGGCGCGCTGCTGCAAGGCGCCGTGCCGTGCTCCCGATTCATCGTTCAGCCACAAGGCGTCGGTGTAGATGGGCAGACCCCGAACACTGCCCAGCGGCAGGGTACAAAGTAGCGCGATAGCCGCCAGGGACGTTCGTAAGCGCGGCTTCATGTTGTAGGTGTTCATCGGGATAATCCTTGCAAAGCACTTGATCAAGCCCGGAGACGCTTCCAGCCGCCCCGCAGCCCGTCCCCCGAGGGCAGGGTCGTCAATCATGCAGCAAATGGAAATTATTGTCAAAAATCACCGGCTTGCCTTTCCCAATGCGGCCAGTGCCGGCACGTGGAGTAGGCCATTGCTGGCCAGCCAGTGGGTGCTGTGCAGACCCAGTTCGGCGCCGGAGAGATCCGTGACCTTGCCACCAGCCTCCTGGATGATGACACTGAGCGCGGCAATATCGAGAATGTGTACATCGGACTCCACGACCAGATCGATACTGCCAGCCGCCAGTTGGTGTGCCTGGCAAAAATCGCCATAGCCCCGGATGCGGTTGCAGGACTGGACCAGGCGGGAAAATCCGGTGATCTCGTCACGTATCAGGGTCTTGATATTACCGAACGACAGGGTGGCCTCGTCCAGTCGATCGATAGTGCTGACATGCAGTGGCCGTTCGTTCAACCAGGCCCCCTGCCCCAGTTCGGCGCAAGCCAGTTCCCCGAACATCGGTGCGTTGGATACTCCCAGCACCAGACGGCCTCCTCTCAGCAAGGCGATCTGGGTGGAAAAAAACGGCGACTGCCGCACAAAGCTCTTGGTCCCGTCGATCGGATCGATCAGCCAGACATGATCGGCGTCCAGCCGATCCTGGCCTGTCTCTTCCCCGTAGAATCCGTGTTCGGGAAAGGCCGCCAGCAGTTCCTGCTTGATCAGTCGCTCGGCTTCCCGATCGGCTACCGTCACCGGCGTGCGATCGGCTTTCAACACGACGTCGAGATCCCGCTGGAAGTAATGCAGGATAAGCTCCTCGGCGGCCCGTGCCGCACGGATCGCGGCCTTCAGATAGGGTGAAGGTTGCATCTGTCACCTCATGATTTTGCAACGCACGGGCAGATCGGTTGTCATATTGCTGTTAAGGCGTCTGTTTCACTTGACGCATCATCAGCGTGTATTTACGCTGTCTCACCTCATTATCCATGGAGATGACCATCATGACGGCGGCAGTTGAAGACGCTCCACTGGTATTCACCGAGGCTGCGGCCACCAAGGTCAAGAGCCTGATCGACGAAGAAGGCAACCCCGAACTCATGCTGCGCGTGTTCATCAGCGGCGGCGGCTGCTCCGGCTTCCAGTACGGTTTCACCTTCGATCAAACGTTCAACGAAGACGATACCGCGGTGGAGAATTGCGGGGTCAGGCTGCTGGTCGATCCCTTGAGCTTCCAGTATCTGGCCGGGGCGGAGATCGATTACACGGAGGACCTGCAGGGCGCCCAGTTCGTCATCCGCAACCCCAATGCGGCCACGACCTGCGGTTGCGGGTCATCCTTTTCGGTATAGCCTCGGCCGCTCCCGGCGTCGCCGTCATTCGGGCAGCGCCAGGATGGCTTCCATCTCCACCATCGCCTGTCTGGGCAGTTCGGCCACCCCTACGGCGGCTCGTGCCGGATACGGCTGGCTGAAGTACTCGGCCATGATCTGGTTGACCAGAGCGAAATGGCCGAGATCAGTCAGGAATATGGTCAGCTTGGCCATCCGGCTCAGATCTCCCCCGGCGGCCTCCGCCACCGCCTGCAGATTGTCGAATACCCGGCGGATCTGGGCTTCGATGCCATCGACCAGGTCCATGGTGCTCGGGTCGAGCGGAATCTGCCCGGAAATGAACACCAGGCGACCCACCCGGGTTGCCTGCGAATAGGTTCCGATCGCCGCCGGTGCCTGCTCAGTCTGGATAACCTCGAAACTCATGTCGGCTCCCCGTTCCACTTGGAATCAAATCTGTCTGACGATGCGCAGCACACCGCTGACAGCGCGCAGTCTGCGGATCAGACGGGCCAGATGCCCGCGATTCCGCACCCGTACCACCAGATCGACCGTCGTCGAGACGCCGTCGCGCTCCGAGGTGTTGATGGTCTCGATATTGGCCCCCGTCTCGGAGATGAGTACCGCCACCGTGCCCAGCACTCCGCGTCGATTATTCAGATAGAGTCGAACGCCGACCGGAAAATCGCTGTTGATCTCGGTCTCCCACTCCACCTCCAGCCATTTGTCCGGAGCCCGGTCGAATTCGGCGACATTGCGGCAGGAATCGCGGTGTATGACGATCCCGCGGCCGGCGCTGAGATGGCCGATGATATGGTCGCCGGGTATCGGCCGGCAGCATTTGCCGAAATTGATGACCCCTCCTTCGGCTCCTTTGATCAGCAGCGGCCGATCCGCGGCACCGACGACCTCGGGCGACGGCTGGGTCTCGGCCCCATCACCTTCGCTCATGTGCCTGGCGACAATCGGTGCCAACCGCTTGCCCAATCCGATATCGGCCAACAGATCGTCGAATCCGGCCGCGCCCAACTGCCCCACGGTCTGCTCGATCCGTTCCGCGGGGAGGTCGCGGATCCGCCGTGGCAGAAGGGTCTTTTCCAGCAGCCTGCGCCCCAGCACCACCGCCTCTTCACGTTTGAGGTGATTCAGATAATGGCGGATACTGGCCCGGGCCTTGGCGGTGACCACAAAACTGAGCCAGGCCGGATCGGGTCTGGCCGTCGGCGAGATGATCACCTCCACGGTCTGCCCGGAGCTGAGCCGGGTGCGCAGCGGCACGAAGCGATGATTCACTTTCACCCCGACGCAGGTGTTGCCGACATCGGAGTGGATGGCATAGGCGAAATCGAGTGCGCAGGCTCCATGTGGCAATTCTATGATCTCGCCGGTCGGCGTGAACACATAAATCTCGTTGGGAAACATGTCGACCTTGACACTTTCCAGAAACTCGACCGAATTGCCCGCGCGCCGCTGGATATCCAGCAGTTTCCGCAACCACTCGCGCGCCCGGTCGTGGGCGCCGACGGCCCGGGCGTCATCGCTGTCGTGCAGCCAGTAGGCCGCCACGCCGGTTTGGGCCAGAACATGCATATCATAGGTGCGGATGTGTACCTCCACCGTCACCCCTTGCGGACCGAACAGCACCGTATGCAGGGATTGGTAGCCATTCGACCTGGGAATGGCGATATAGTCCCGGAACCGTCCGATGACGGGCTTGTACAGATTGTGCAGATAGCCGAGGGCGCGGTAGCAGGCATCGACGTCCTCGACCACCACCCGGACGATGTAGGTGTCATTCAGCTCACGAAACCGCAGCCGTTTGGCCTTCATTCTGCGGTAGATCCCCCAGAGCGGCTTTTCATGTCCACTGACCCGGGCCTTGAGGCCCACCTGCAGCAGACGCTCCCGCATCCTCCCCTCGAAATGACTGATCTGTTCCCGGCGGTGGCCGCCACGCTGCCGGATCGCCGCCTGCAACACCCGGTAGCGCAGGGGATGCAGATGCTGGAAACCAAGGTCCTCGAGTTCGGAACGCAAATGATTCATGCCCAGACGCAGCGCTATGGGCGCGTAGATATCCAGGGTTTCCCGGGCGATGCGGCGCCGCTTGGCGAAACTCATCACCTCCAGGGTACGCATATTGTGTAGCCGATCGGCCAGCTTGATCATGATGACCCGGATGTCACGGGCCATGGCCAGAAACATCTTGCGGAAATTCTCCGCCTGTGCCTCGGCCTTGGATGCAAAAACAATCTGGGTCAGCTTGCTGACGCCATCGACCAGTTCGGCGACTTCGGCACCGAACTGGTCGGTCAGCTGCTGCTTGTCGTAACCGGTGTCCTCGATGACATCGTGCAGCACCGCCGCCATCAAGGTGTGGTGGTCGAAACGGACCTCGCGCAGAATGTCCACAACTGCCAAGGGATGGAAGATGTAGGGTTCGCCACTTTTCCGGAACACACCCGCGTGCGCCTGGGCCGCGAAGTAGCAAGCTTCACGGACATTCTCGATCTGGTCGGGTTGCAGATAAGCGGTCAGCCTGTCGCAGACACTGTCGATGCGTTCGGCAATGGCTGCCGTCCAGTCCCGCTGCAGTGTCGCGCTCGCCCCACTCATCGGCTTGCTCACCCCGTCATGGCGGACTCACTCCAGGGCGTCCTGCTGCTCCATCTTGACCGGTCTGGGTTCGGACCGACTGTGCTGCAATGAGTCGAGATCCAGCCGGTTGGCGGCGATCTCGCGCAGTGCTACTACCGTTGGTTTGTCGTTTTCCCACGGCACCAGGGGTTCATAACCCTTGACCAGCTGACGGGCGCGCTTGGCCGCGAGCAACACCAGCTTGAAACGGTTTTCCACATTTTCGAGACAGTCTTCTACAGTAATTCGCGCCATGATAGACCAAAAAGTCGATTACAGCCTGACAGAGTATTGCAAACAGCCACTTATGACAATAACGACCGGATCAGCGACTGCTGCACCTGCTGTTGGCGGACACGGCGCAGGCGCCGAGCGATGAAGATGGCCCGCAACGCTTCCAGGCTGGTCGAGAACGCATCATTGACAATCAGATAATCGAACTCGTCGAAATGGCGCATTTCGTTGACCGCGGCACGCATCCGCCGGTCAACGACCTCGGCGGCGTCCTGACCCCGCTGAATCAGGCGTTCGCGCAACACGTCCAGAGAGGGTGGCAGGATAAAGATGCTCAGACAGTCGGGAAACTGTCGCCTGACCTGGCGAGCACCCTGCCAGTCGATCTCGAGTATCACATCCAGATCGGCATCGAGTCGGGCCTGTATCGCTTCGCGACGGGTCCCGTAGTAGTGATCGAACACCCGCGCATGTTCCAGGAACTCTCCGCGTCCGATCAACTCCTCGAACTCCGCGGGCTCCACGAAGTAGTAATCCCGACCCTGCTTTTCGGAAGGACGTGGTGCGCGCGTGGTGTGCGAGACCGACACCTCGATGTCCGGCAGACTGGCCAGCAGTTCATGAACCAGGCTGGTCTTGCCCGCGCCCGAGGGGGCGGCGATGATGTACAGCGTTCCGGTACCGGCCATGGTGACAGTGACTATTCGATGTTCTGAATCTGTTCGCGCATCTGTTCGATCAGCACCTTGAGTTCCACCGCCGAACGGGTCGTCTCGGTATCCGCCGATTTCGAGGACAAGGTATTGGCTTCCCGATTGAGTTCCTGCATCAGAAAGTCCAGCCGCCGCCCTACCGGTTCGTTCCGCCGCAACACCCGGGCAATCTCGCTCAGATGCGCGTCCAGGCGATCCAGTTCCTCATCCACATCGAGTCGCTGGGCGAGCATCACCAGTTCCTGCTCCAGGCGGCCAGGATCGGCCGGAACGGCAAGCTCGCTCAGCCGGTTCAGCAAGCGCTCGCGCAGGCGGCCCAACACCTCGCCGCGCCGATTTCGCACCAGGCCCACCTGCTCGGCCATGGCGGCGCAGCGCTGCTCGATCAGTTCGCGAATCCGTTCACCTTCCCTCTGACGAGTAGCCACCAGATCGTCCAACGCCTGATCGAGACTCTCCATGGCGGCCTGCATCAGCGGCTCCGGATCGGGCGCGGTTTCGCTGACCACACCGGGCCAGCGCAGGATATCGACCATGGGTATGCCATCCGAGGAGCCGGCAAGACTGTTGAGTTCCACGGCCACCTGCAACAGGCGCTCGGCCAAGGGGCGATTGAGTGTCAGCGTGGCCAAAGCCATCTCGCTGGCCTGAAACCGCAGTATGCATTCCAGTTTGCCGCGACTCAAACGCTGGTTGAGCCGCTCCCGAACCGCCGTTTCCAGGCCCTTGAACACATCCGGCAAGCGCAACGTGGCTTCGAGATAACGATGATTGACCGAACGCAGCTCCCAATTTACGCCCCCCAATGGGGTCGTCTGCTCACTGCGGGCAAAACCTGTCATGCTGCGGATCATGGTTGCTCCGGGGGTAGTGGCGGGTAAATTCATGATAGTAAGGTCTGCTATACTCGCGCGTCCATTCCGGGTCCACACGCTCAAGGAGTCCAGCATGCGCCCCAGCGGCCGCGCCGCCAATGAACTACGCACCGTCAGACTCACCTCCCACTATACCAAGCATGCGGAAGGTTCGGTGCTGGTCGAGTTTGGCGACACCAGGGTATTGTGCACGGCCAGTGTCGAGGAACGGGTGCCGCCGTTTCTCAGAGGTAGCCGGCGAGGCTGGATAACCGCCGAATACGGCATGCTGCCCCGATCCACGAACACGCGCAATGCGCGTGAAGCCGCGCGCGGCCGCCAGAGTGGCCGGACCCTGGAAATCCAGCGCCTGATCGGTCGCTCGCTGCGCGCGGTCACCGACCTGGAGGCCTTGGGCGAACGCACCATCACCCTGGACTGCGATGTGATCCAGGCCGATGGCGGCACCCGCACGGCCGCGGTTACCGGCGGCTTCGTGGCCCTGGCCGAGGCGATTCGGCAACTGATCAGAAACGGCAAACTCGGCAAGAATCCGATTCATGGCCAGATCGCCGCCGTCTCGGTCGGTATCTACCAAGGCATTCCGGTCCTGGACCTGGATTATGCCGAGGACGCCGAGGCCGAGACCGATATGAACATCGTCATGAACGACGCCGGTGCCTTCGTCGAAATCCAGGGCACGGCCGAGGGGCATGCGTTTCGGCATGAGGAACTGCTGGCCATGCTGGCCCTGGCCGGGGGCGGCATCGAGTCCCTGCTGCGCTACCAGCGACAAGCCCTGGGCTTGAGCTGAACCCGTGCGACGACTGGTACTGGCGACCGGCAACCCGGGCAAGCTGCGCGAGCTTACCGAGCTACTCCTGCCGCTGGCGATCGAAGTGCAGCCGCAGACCGCGTTTGCGGTCCCCGAGGCGGCCGAGACCGGACTCAGCTTTGTCGAGAACGCCATCCTCAAGGCGCGCCAGGCAAGCGCCTACGCGGGACTACCCGCCCTGGCCGACGACTCCGGTGTGTGTGTCGATGCGTTGGACGGCGCCCCGGGTATTCATTCGGCCCGCTACGCCGGACCGGGCGCCGATGACGCGGCCAACCGCGCCAGACTGCTGGCCGCTCTGGATGGTGTACCCATGGATGGCCGCACCGCCCGTTTCGTCTGTGTGCTGGTACTGCTGCGTGATTCCGAAGACCCCTTGCCCTTGATCTGTCAGGGCGTGTGGCATGGCCGCATCACCACTCGCGAGCGCGGTCGGAATGGTTTTGGCTACGATGCCTTGTTCGAATTGCCCGAGCTGGGACGGACCGCCGCCGAGCTGACCGCGACCGAGAAACACCGGCACAGCCACCGGGCTCGGGCACTGACCGGGCTGCTGCGGGAACTGAAACAGCAGGTGCGGCACTCCTGAGGTTGTCTGTCGACCGTCAAACTCCGTAAACTGATCGGCGATGCCGGCTCTGCCGACATTGCCAAACCGTACCGGAGGATTTTCATGGCCACTGCCGCGCCCTTGATGACCCGTGTCCCCCCGCAGCAGGAACTGCTGACCGAGTTGCGTGGACTGCTGGGTGATCGACTCAGCACCAGTCGGGCGATTCTCGAACAGCATGGCCGCGACGAATCCTTTCACGCGGCTTCGCCGCCCGACGCCGTGGCCTTTGCTCGCAGTACCGAGGAAGTCGCCGCCATCGTCCGCCTCTGCCACCGCCATGACACGCCGATCATTCCCTTCGGTGCTGGTACCTCGCTCGAAGGCCATGTGGCCGCTCTGCGCGGTGGGGTGTGCATCGACCTCGGCCAGATGAACCGGATATTGCGGGTCGGTGTCGAGGATCTGGACTGCACGGTGCAGGCCGGCGTCACCCGCAAGCAGCTGAATACCGAACTACGCGCCACCGGGCTGTTCTTTCCGGTCGATCCCGGAGCCGATGCCTCGCTGGGCGGCATGGCCGCGACCCGCGCCTCGGGCACCAACGCCGTCCGTTACGGGACCATGAAGGACCTGGTGCTGGGCCTTACCGTGGTCATGGCCGATGGCAGCATCATTCATACCGGCGGTCGGGCCCGCAAGTCCTCGGCCGGATATGATCTGACCCGATTATTGGTAGGCTCGGAAGGCACCTTGGGCATCATCACCGAGCTCACCCTGCGGCTGTTCGGCATACCCGCGGCGATCTCGGCGGCGGTGTGTCCGTTTCCGGAGATGCGCGCGGCGGTCGATTCGGTGATCCGAATCATCCAACTGGGCATACCGGTGGCTCGCATCGAACTACTGGACGAGCTGACCATGGGGGCGATCAATCGGCACGCCGGGCTGGACTATCCGATCACGCCTACCCTGTTCTTCGAGTTCCACGGCACCGAGCAAGGGGTTGCCGAACAGGTGGAACTGGTCCAGGAAATCACCGCCGAGTTCGGCGTCCGCGATTTCCAGTGGGCGCGGCGCGAAGAAGACCGCAACCGACTGTGGCAGGCACGCCACGAGGCCTATTACGCATCGCTCGCTTTGCGCCCCGGTTGCCAGGGCTGGCCTACCGACGTCTGTGTGCCGATCTCGCGGCTGGCCGACTGCATCCTGGAAACCCAGGCCGATCTCAAGACCACCAGGCTGCTGGCTCCCCTGGTCGGTCATGTCGGCGATGGCAACTTCCATCTGGTCTACGTGCTGGACCGGGACAATCCCGAGGAGATCGCCGAAGCCGAACGCTTCAATATCCGCCTGGTCGAGAGAGCGCTGGCCATGGGTGGCACCTGCACCGGCGAACACGGCATCGGCTATGGCAAGCTGGACTTCCTGGAACGCGAGCACGGTCCCGGCGCCGTGGCCGTGATGTGCGCCATCAAGCAGGCCCTGGACCCCAAGAACCTGCTCAACCCCGGCAAGGTGCTGCCGGGCTGAGTGCTTTCCCGACCCTTGCGCGAACAGGACTTAGGATCACGGCGCGTGACGGTTCATGACCCCTTGGATGCCATCCTCATCCGTACGGCGCTTTCCGCCGAGGCCGCCGCATACCTGGCTGATCTGGAGATCCTCGACAGCGTCGATTCGACCAATTCCCGGCTGCTGGCAGCGGCCGCGGAAGGTCGGTCCAGCGGCTCGGTCTGCCTGGCGGAAACCCAGACAGCCGGACGCGGTCGGCACGGCCGGTACTGGCTCTCCCCCCCGGGAGGGAATCTGTCGCTTTCGCTGCTCTGGCGCTGTCCCCGATCGAACGAGCAAGTCAGCGGTCTGAGCATCGCCACTGGCATCGCCGTGGCCCGCACCCTGGTCGGTTTCGGTCTCACCGGGGTACGCCTCAAATGGCCCAATGATGTGTATCACGATGGCCGCAAGCTGGGGGGCATACTATTGGAGAGTCTTATCGGACCGGACTGCGTGGTGGTCGCTGGCATTGGTCTCAATGTACTCCTGCCAAAAACCGTCGATACGGTCATCGACCAGCCATGGACCGATCTGAGCACCGCGCTCGGAAGCTCCGTCTCCCGCAACCGACTGGCCGCCGCGCTGCTGGACCGACTGCTACCCCTCTACCGCCACTGGCCGGCGGACTTGCGCGATCTGCCCCGGGCCTGGGCCGAATTCGACCTGCTGCCGAATCAGCCGGTGGAACTGCGTTCCGCAACCGAGAAGTTGACCGGCATCGCCCGTGGAATCGCAGCGGACGGCGCGCTGTGGCTGGACACAGCCGGCCGCAGGCAGCGCATCGCCAGCGGCGAACTCAGCCTCAGGTCGATGTCGTGAAACTGCTCGTCGACATCGGTAATACCCGGCTCAAATGGATAGCGATCGATTCCGGACTGACCATCAATCGGGGGAATCTGCTGCATCAGGGTATCGACCCCGAGTGCTGGGGCGATCGTCTCTGGGGCAGGATCCGGCCGCCCGTCCAGGTGGTGATCGCCAACGTGGCCGGCTCCGAGGTCGCCGCGGCGCTGGACGCCTGGTGTCTGCGGAACTGGCGGCTACGCCCTCGCTTCGTCCATTCCGAAGCAACCCGGTTCGGCATCCGTAATGCCTATCAGGTACCCGAGAGTCTGGGTGTGGACCGCTGGACGGCGATGATCGGGAGTCGCCAATTGCTAACGGGACACTGCACCATCATCGACTGCGGGACCGCGGTGACGGTCGATGCGCTGCGCGCCGATGGTCAGCACCTGGGCGGCGCCATCCTGCCCGGCATCCGGCTGATGCACGAGGCCCTGTACCGCAAGACCAGTCAGATTCCCGAGCAGGAAATGGGCGAGATCATCGTCCCGGGCAGAACCACCCGCGATTGTGTCTGGGGTGGCACGGTATTCGCCATCGCCGCCGCCATCGACCGGCTGAGCAGTACCATGGAAGCCTACCTGGAGGGCCGGGCAATCCGACTGATCACCGGCGGCAACGCCCCCGCCCTGCTGCCTTTTCTGGAGCACGACTACCGGCTGGAACCGGATCTGATCTTTTTCGGCCTGCGCTGCTATGCCGGTGGCGACCTGGAATTCGGCTGAACGCTCCTGCCCGCGACCAACCCGGCATCAGCCGATGCGGGCCTTGACGTAGGAACCCGGTGCGTCTTCCAGCACCGCCAGTGCACCATCACCGGGTATCCGAGCTGCCACCTTGTCATCGTCCAGATTACTGACCCAGTGCTGCCAATCCGGCCACCAGGAACCCTCATGCTGTGCGGCACCAGCCTGCCAGTCTTCGGGTTTCTCCGGCAATTCCGGATTCGCCCAATAGCCATACTTGGGCTTGTCCGGATTGGGCGGGTTGATGACCCCGGCAATATGCCCGGAGCCGGCCAGAACGAAGCGGTTATCCCCGGACAGCAGGTGGACACCGGCATAGGTCGCCTTCCAGGGAGCGATATGGTCTTCCCGGGTGGACAGGAAATAACTCGGCACCTTGACGCGGGACAGATTGATGCCGGTATTGTTCAACGTAATGCCATTCGGCTGGCTTAGCAGATTCTCACGGTACATGGTGCGCAGGTAGAAACGGTGCATGGCCGCCGGCATCCGGGTCGAGTCGGAGTTCCAGTACAGCAGATCGAACGGGAACGGCTCCTTGCCCAGCAGATAGTTGTTGATCGCGAACGACCAGATCAGGTCATTAGCGCGCAGCATATTGAACGTGGTGGACATCTCCGAGCCGTCCAGATAACCGCGCTCCATGCGTCGGTCCAGGGCAGCGAGTTGGGCTTCGTCGATGAATACACCGAGATCACCGGGTTCGGCGAAATCCAGCAGCGTGGTAAAAAACGTCACACTCTTGATGCGGGTGTTGCGCTTGGCGGCCATGTAGGCCAGGGTCGCGCCAAGCAGGGTACCGCCCAGACAGTAGCCGACGGCGTTGATCGACTTCTCGCCAGTGGCCTGCTCGATGGCGTCCACGGCGGCTAGCACGCCATCTAGCAAGTAGTCGTCGAATCCTCTGTCGGCATAGCTGGCATCCGGGTTGACCCAGGAAATCACGAACACCGTATGCCCCTGATCCACGGCCCACTTGATGAAGGAGTTCTTGGGCCGCAGGTCCAGGATATAGAACTTGTTGATCCACGGCGGCACGATCAGCAGCGGCCGTTTGTAAACCCGGTCGGTGCTCGGACGGTACTGGATCAGTTGCATCATCGGGGTCTGGTAGACTACTTTGCCGGGCGTGACGGCGATGTTCTTGCCCAGTTCGAAGGCTTCCAGATCGGTCATGCGGATGCGCAGCTGGCCGTTGCCCCGCTCCAGATCGCCCAGCAGATTGCGCAGTCCCTTGAGTACACTCATTCCGCCCGTGCGCAGGAATTCACGCTGCGCCGACGGATTGGTGGCCAGGAAATTGGTCGGGGCCAAGGCGTCGATGAACTGCTGGGTAAAGAATTTCACCTTGCCGGCGGTGTTTTCATCCAACCCCTTGATGCCCGCAAGGGTACCGTAGAGAGTCCGTGCCGCCAGCAAATAGCCCTGCTTGATGAAATCATAGATCGGGTGCTCGTCCCAGAGCTCGTCCTTGAAGCGGCCATCAGCACGCCCCGGCTCGATGACCGGATCGGTCTGAAAGCCGAACAGCCCCATCCAGGCACTCTGCCAAAGCCGGGTGCTGTCCTGCAGAAACTGTATCTGCTGCTCGGCCAGATGGAAGGGGTCCATCAGCAAATTGAGCTTGGCGCTGGAAAAGGCTTTACCCAGACCCAACTCATCATGCAGCGTGGTTCCGTTCAACCCCTTGCTCAGGGAATGATCCAGAATGCGTTTGCTACTGGTTGAAATATCCTTCAGCACACTGGCCACTTCGCTAGGGTCAGGCGCGGCAAATAATTGTTCTTGTATCAGGCTCATGCTCTTCCTCGGCAAGGAATCTTTTCTAGATGATGCAATGAATAATAAATTATCGTTTGCTGCAATGCAACATCATACTCCTCTTCCGTCAAGAAAGTGGAGTTCAACAATCGAGGATTTCCTGGAGCAAATGGATTCCATGCCCGTTCCCCGGGGAACGGGCATGGACGATCACGACCGCCTCAACTGGCCGTCGATGGCCGCGATCCGGTCGCGGTTGAAGTGGTGCTACGCGGCTCGGGTGTCTTGACCGGCTCGACGCCCTTGGCGATCAACTCCTGGTACCAGAGGTCATGGTGCTGTTTGGCCCAGCGGGTATCGACCCGACCGGTGACCATGCCTTCCAAAGCCCCTTCGGTACCCAAGGTACCGATGTAGATATGGCCCAGAGCCACCGCCATCAGGATGAACGCCGTGGCCGCGTGGATCAAGTGTGCCAGCTGCATGTCGGCCCGGGTCTGGCCGAAGATCGGGAAATTCAGCACCAGACCGCTGGCGACCAGAGTCAATCCGACGAAGAACAGCAACCAGTACCAGAGCTTCTCACCACCATTCATCCGCCCCGCGGAGGGATGGGCGCGGCCTATGATGCCACCTCCCTTGAAAAACCAGACGATGTCCACCCACCGGGGTATGTTGTGGCGCATCCACTTCAGCAACTGGATGAGCAGGCTCACCGCGAAAAACGGTCCCAGGTAGTTGTGCAGATCCTTGGCGACCGCCGCGTAGGCGGCGAACGCATCCCTGCCGATATAAGGCAGCAGCACGTAACGGCCGAACAGCAAGCTGAGGCCCGTGATCGAAAGAATGATGAACAGAATGGCGGTGAACCAATGCAAGGCTCGATCGACGAGACTCCAGCGCTCGACCGTCATGAACTCGCGACCACCGTCGATTCTGACCCGACCGAACAGGAGGTAGAAAATCACGATCAGACCCAGCGCGCCCAGCAGGATATACGTGCCATACTCGGTCACCGGTCCCTGGCGCAGCATGCGCCAGTTCTGGCCGCTGTCCAGGATCAGTACGTTGGTTTCAGGGCCTTGCACGGTGCTGAAACCGGTATTGCCCTCACGCACCGCCCTCCAGAAATCCGCGCGGGGATTGTCGCCATCGAAGCCCGTGGCCCCGGTCTGAGCTCGGGCGGGATCGATCAGCAGTAGTCCGGATAGTGGCGCAACCGCGACCAGTACCAGCATGATCCCCAGTAGCCAGACGGTCATCCGCCGGCGGGTAATGGTTTTATCGTTCAAGAGCGTGCCTCCAGCGAATCAACGATCGGTCTGGGTACTGCGCAAGCGATCGGCCAGTTGGCTGGCCAGTTCCGGACTGCCCGCTATCTCCAGCAGCGGATCCTTCTTGCCCAGATACCGGCCCGGCTGATGCAATTCCACACCCGGCAACTCGTCCAGATCCTGCAAGCCACGATCACAGCCCGCGAGACTCGCCAACAGCAGCGCACTGCCCAGACCGACAAGAAATGATGTTTTCATGGTATGTCCATTCGACTGGATTGCGGCGGGCGGCGAAGCCGCCCACCCCGGTTGATGATCAAGCCGTCGGACCGTAGGCCTTTTCCCAACCCCAGGTCTGGGGCCGACCACCGCGGCGCAGAATGCGTTCGCGGTAGATGTCGGCGACCATGTCACCATCGCCGGCCAGCAGGGCCTTGGTCGCGCACATCTCGGCGCACAGCGGCAGCTTGCCGTCAGCGATCCGGTTGGAGCCGTACTTCTCGAACTCGGCCTGCGAGTTGTTCTCCTCGGGTCCACCGGCACAGAAAGTGCATTTGTCCATCTTGCCGCGCACCCCGAAGGCCTGCTGGACGGGAAACTGCGGCGCTCCGAAGGGGCAGGCATAGAAGCAGTAGCCGCAACCGATGCACAGATCCTTGTCGTGCAGCACGATGCCGTCGTCCGTGGTGTAGAAACAGTCCACCGGACAGA
>CAYMHN010000002.1:220-31113 GCA_964390235.1 uncultured Candidatus Competibacteraceae bacterium | reverse complement strand
GCTGGACGCGGCCGGCATCGTGTTCATCGGCCCCGATGTCCGGGCCATCGAGGCCATGGGCGACAAGATTACCTCGAAGAAGCTCGCCATCGAGGCTGGGGTCAACACCGTGTCGGGGCATGCCGACATCCTCCGCGACGCCGACGAGGCGGTGGCCATCGCCCGTGACATCGGCTTTCCGGTGATGCTCAAGGCCTCGGCCGGTGGTGGCGGCAAGGGCATGCGGCTGGCCTGGAACGAGATCGAATGCCGCGAGGGTTTCGAGCGGGCCACCAGCGAGGCGCGGTCCAGCTTTGGCGACGAGCGGGTGTTCATCGAGAAGTTCATCGAGCAGCCGCGCCACATCGAGATCCAGGTGCTGGGCGATTCGCACGGCAACGTGATCCACCTCAACGAGCGCGAGTGCTCGATCCAGCGCCGCCACCAGAAGGTGATCGAGGAAGCGCCGTCGCCGTTCATCGACGCCGCGACCCGCCACGCCATGGGCCAGCAGGCCGTGGCCCTGGCCCGTGCCGTGGACTACCGCTCGGCCGGCACCGTGGAGTTCATCGTCGACCGCGAGCGCAACTTCTACTTTCTGGAGATGAACACCCGCTTGCAGGTCGAGCACCCGGTTACCGAGCTGATCACCGGCCTGGATCTGGTCGAACTGATGATCCGGGTGGCGGCCGGCGAAACCCTGCCGCTGAGTCAGGAGCAGGTGGGCATCAAGGGTTGGGCGATCGAGTCGCGGATCTACGCCGAGGACCCGTACCGCGGCTTTCTGCCCTCGATCGGTCGGCTGGTACGCTACTGGCCCCCGGCCGAGGACGAGCATGTGCGGGTCGATACCGGGGTGGGCGAGGGTGGTGAGGTGTCGATGTACTACGATCCGATGATCGCCAAGTTGATCACTTGGGATTATGATCGGGACGGTGCGATCCGGCGCATGCGCGCGGCCCTGGATGCATTCCACATCGGCGGTTTGTCGCACAATATCCCGTTTCTGGCCGCGCTGATGGGCCATCCGCGTTTCCGGTCCGGCGATATCAGCACCCACTTCATCGCCGAGGAATACCCGGACGGATTCCAGCCGGTTGCGCCCTCCGCCGAGCAGACCCGCCTGCTGGCGGCGGTGGCGGCGGCGGTGCATCGCTGTTATGTCGATCGCGACGCCGGTGTCAGCGGGCAGCTGCCCGGCCATGAGCATCGGGCCGGGGATGACTGGGTGGCGGTGCTGAACGGTGAGTATCATCCACTGACCGTGCTCCGCGACCCTGCCGGTTTCGAGGTCGTGCAGGCCGGCCAGCGTTTGCGGGTCGATGCGAACTGGTCCCTGGGCGCGCCGCTGTTCCAGGCCCGGGTCAACGGCGAGCCGGTCTGCGTGCAGTTCGAGCGGGTCGGGGTTGGCTACCGACTGTTCCATGACGGCTGCCAAGCCGAGGCGCTGGTTTTGACGCCAAGCGTGGCCGAATACCACAAACTGATGCCGGAGAAGCAGCCGCCCGATCCCGGCAAGTACCTGTTGTCGCCCATGCCCGGCCTGCTGGTTCGGGTGATGGTGCAGCCGGGGGACGAGGTTCAGGTCGGCCAGGACCTGGCCATCGTCGAGGCGATGAAGATGGAGAACGTGCTGCGCGCCGTGCAGGTTGGCACGGTAGCCGCAATACTGACCGAGGCTGGTGCCAGTCTGAGTGTCGATCAGGCCATCATCGAGTTCGCGTGATCGATCGAGCATGAAGGGGGTCGATGTGCGGTCGCTTGCCGAGGGGGTGCGCGGCGGACGCCGCCGGGCGCTGGCCCGCGCCATAACCCTGATCGAATCCAGCCGCGCCGACCACCAGGAAACAGCTGAGCGCCTGCTCGCCGAACTGCTACCGGACACCGGCAACAGCATCCGCCTGGCGATCTCCGGCTCGCCGGGGGTTGGCAAGTCCACCTTCATCGAAGCCTTCGGCCTGCACCTGATCGAGCGAGGACACCGGGTCGCGGTGTTGGCCATAGACCCGAGCTCGGCCCGCAGCGGTGGCTCGATCTTGGGCGACAAGACCCGCATGGAGCAGCTCACCCGGAGCGACGCGGCCTTCATCCGGCCTTCGCCGGCCGGCCATACCCTGGGCGGGGTGGCCCGGCGCACCCGCGAGGCCTTGCTGGTCTGCGAGGCGGCCGGATTCGACGTGATCGTTATCGAGACCGTTGGCGTCGGTCAGTCCGAGACCCTGGCCGCCGACATGACCGATATGTTCTTGCTGCTGCTGCCGCCCGGTGGCGGCGACGATCTGCAAGGCATCAAGCGCGGCATCATGGAGCTGGCCGATCTGGTGCTGATCAACAAGGCCGACGGCGATCTGCTGCCGGCCGCGCGACGGGCAGCCACCGACTACAGCCACGCCTTGCGGCTGATGCGGCCGCGTTCACCGCTCTGGCGATCCGAGGTCAGACTGTGTTCGGCGCTGAACGGGGAGGGTATCGCCGAGGTCTGGGACTGCGTATGCGACTACCGCAAGGTACTCGAAGGGAGCGGTGAGTTCGGGCGCCAACGCGCCGAGCAGGCGCGTTCCTGGCTATGGCAGGAGTTGCGCGAGGGGCTGTTGCAGGCCTTCATCGACCAGTCGGCCATCAAGGTCGAGCTGGCCCGAACCGAAGCCGCCGTGGTGGCCGGTGAGCAACCAGCCCCACGGGCTGCGCGGCGCTTGTTGGCACGGTTTCTGGACCGCCGACCGGGCGGCGAGGGATAAAGGGCTGAATCAGCTATAGTCGGGCAAGGACAGCATGATGTGAGCCGGGAAGTCGCGCAGCGCCAGTACCGCCCGCAGGCTGCCATCATCCACCACCGGCAGGTGGCGGATCTTGCGGTCCAGCATCAGCTTTAGTGCGTCCTCCAGCAGACAGTCCGAACTGACCGTGACGGGGTCGTGGGTCATGATCTCGGCGGCGGTAACGGTGAGGGGGTCGCGCTGCCGGGCCATCACCCGGGTCACCAGGTCCCGTTCGGACACGATGCCGATCAGCCGCACGCCATCCATCACCGGTAGGGCGCCGATATGGTGGCGGGCGATGTAGTTGGCGATCTCCTGGGCCGGGGTGCCGGGCAAGGCGCTGTCGATCGCGACGATAGGCCCGATCAGTTCATCGACTCTCCGGGGAGGTTGCAGCATGGCTTGGGGCTCGGTTGGTAGACCAACAACTCAAGACTACTATAAGCGCATGCCGGGATGCATGCCATAGTTATGTGACGGCTTCAGCCGATGTCGAGCAAGGCCCGCAGATCCGGGCTTTCCAGCTGCTTGCGGTCGAGCTGCAGCCGATCGCGCTTGCCGAGCAGATGGTGGTCCATGCAGGTAATGGCCTGTTCGACATCGCCCGCTCCGATCAGCTCGACCAGGTCGCGGTGTTCGTTGAGGGCGCAGTCGGTCGGACTCTGGGACTGGAACACCGCGTTGATCAAGGAATTGCGCAACACCAGCTCGCGCATGAACTTGAGCAGGGTCGGGCTGGCGCTGGCCTCCGCCAGCACCAGATGAAATTCCCCCGAAAGCCGGATCTGCAAGCCGATATCGCCGGCCTCGCGCGCCCTGCGTTCGCGCTCTACATGTTCCGCGAGACGATTGCAGGATGCCCGGCGGCGGGCGGGTTCCTGGGCCGCAACGACGCCGATGACATGGCGTTCCAATAGCCGCCGCACGGCGATGACATCGATGGCCTCGGCGGCCCCCGGTCGCGCCACGAAAGCGCCGCGGTTCGGAACCAGATCGACGATCTGCTCGTGAGCGAGCCGTTGCAGCGCCTTGCGTACCCGCATCCGGCTGGTGGCAAACGCCTCGCACAGCGCTTCCTCGGTCAGCTTGGTTCCCGGTGCCAGCCGCTGGTGCAGAATCGCATCCCAGATCCGGCGGTATACCGCTTCCTCGCCGGTAGCGGTTTCCGAAATCTCATCCACTTGGGTCATCGGGGTTTTCCTCTTGATCTTGTATACAAGAATTTTACAAGAGCACCTTTATATTGTTAACAATATGATCATATAATCGCAAACAAGATGATGCTCGAAGTGTCCATCGTTTCCGGCTTCAACCTGCACGGGAGGAAATATCATGTCCAGAATCCGCAGTCTCGTGATTGCGACGACCGCCGCGCTCGCTGTCGCCAGCGCCGCCGAGGCGAACACCCTGCGCTGGGGCGCCGATCGTGATGTGCTGTCCATGGATCCCTATTCCTACGGAGACACCTTCACGCTCGCTTTCCTGAATCACGTTTACGAAGGACTGGTTAGATACGATGAAAACCTCGAGATCGAGCCGGCCCTGGCGGAGTCCTGGGAGGTGCTGGACGATGGCGTGACCTGGCGATTCCGTCTGCGGCAGGGGGTGAGCTTTCACAATGGCAGTCCGTTCACCGCCGATGACGTGATCGCCTCGCTGGCTCGGGTCAGTCACGAGACCTCGCCGCTGAAGGGTAATCTTCCCGCTTACGCGAGTTCGAACAAGGTCGATGATCACACCGTCGACATCGTGGTCAACGACACTTACCCGCTGCTGCTCAACGATCTGACCAATATCCATATCTTCGATCATGAGTGGCTGGTCGAGCACAATGCCGAAGTGCCAACCGACGCCGGCCGCGGCGTCGAGGGTTATCCCACCTTCAACGCCAACGGCACCGGTCCGTTCATCGTCGAGTCCTACCAGCCCGACTCGCGGACCGTGCTGGTCGTCAATCCCGACTGGTGGGATCAGCCAGTGCACAATCTGACCCGGATCGAATTTCTGCCCATCAGCTCGGCGGCTACCCGGGTCGCGGCCCT
The DNA here is from genome assembly GCA_964390235.1 of uncultured Candidatus Competibacteraceae bacterium. GTDB lineage: Bacteria > Pseudomonadota > Gammaproteobacteria > Competibacterales > Competibacteraceae > CAYMHN01. The sequence continues at coordinate 26,333 of CAYMHN010000002.1, read as the reverse complement.
GCTGTCGGGCGAGATCGACTTCACCAATCTGGCTCCGGTGCAGGACCTGCCACGGCTGGAAGCCTCGCCCGACATCCGGTTGCTGGAGCGCAGCGATCTGCGCACCATCATGATCGGCTTCAACCGCGGCGATCGTCTCAACCACTCCACCAATCTGGAAAGCAATCCTTTGAATGATCGCCGGGTCCGTCAGGCCTTGTACCAGGCCATGAACGCCGACCTGATCCGGGATCGGGTGATGCGCGGCAAGTCCCGCAATACCGGATCGCTGGTGGCACCCGAGATTCCCGGCTACGCTCCGGAACTCGACGAGCGGTTGCCCTTCGATCTGGATCGCGCTACTGCACTGCTGGCCGAGGCCGGCTACCCCGACGGTTTCGCCTTCGACTTCAACTGCATGAACGAGGGTGGCTATGTCAACGAGGAGGAACTCTGCCAGGCCATCGCCGCCATGTGGTCGCGGGCCGGCCTGCAACCCATGCTGGACATCGCGCCGCGTACCTCGCAAGTACCCAAGCGTACCGGTGGTCGAACCGATGTATACACCTTCGGCTGGGCCACCGAACCGATGATCGATGCCTACAGTCTGCTGATCCAGGTGCTGCATTCCAAAACCGGGACGGCCGGCGTGTTCAACTGGGGCGGTTGGATCTATCCCGACCTCGACGCCCTGACCCGGGAGGCCGGGCGTACCCTGGATCGCGAGCAGCGGCTGGACATGCAGACCCGGGCGCTGAAGATCGCGAAGGACGATATCATCTTCATACCGCTGCATCAGCAGCCGATGGCCTGGGCGGCGCGCGACAACATCGCCCACATGACCCAGCTGGCCGATAACAAGGTCCGGCTGTGGCTGACCCGGATGCAATAATCGCCTAGCGGACCCGGCGCCCGCCGGGTCCTCGAAACCAGGAGCCCAAGCCGATGCTGGCCTTTCTGATCAAGCGCCTCATCAACGCCGTCGGCGTAATGCTCATCGTGGCCTTGCTGGCCTTTACCATCTTCCGCTTCGTCGGTGATCCCGTGGAGATGATGCTGAACGAGCAGGCGTCCCAGGTCGAGCGGGACGCCTTGCGCGAGCGGCTGGGGCTGAACCAGGGTGTCGTGATGCAGTTCGGCACCTTCGTGATCAACGCGGTGCAGGGCGATTTCGGCATCTCCTACCGCAATCAGCGCGAAGTCTCGTCGCTGATCGCGGAGCGTTTCCCGGCGACCTTCGAACTGGTGATCGTCGCCACCCTGATGTCACTGCTGATCGGTATCCCCCTGGGGGTGATCACCGCGATCCATCGCGGCTCCGTCGCCGCCCAGACTCTCCAGTTCGTGTCCATACTCGGGGTCTCGCTACCGAGTTTCGTGGTCGGCATCCTGCTGATCCTGGTGTTCTCGGTGACCCTGGGCTGGTTGCCGGGCTTCGGTCGCGGCGAGGTGGTGCAGCTGGGGTTCTGGTCCACCGGTCTGCTGACCCCCAGCGGCCGCGCGGCGATCATTCTGCCGGCCTTCGCGCTGGCCGTGTTCCAGATCACCCTGGTGATGCGGCTGGTGCGCGCGGAAATGCTCGAAGTGCTGCGCACCGATTTCATCAAGTTCGCGCGGGCCAGGGGCTTGCCGCAGCGACTGGTCCATTTTCGTCATGCCCTGCGCAACTGCCTGATGCCGGTGATCACCATGACCGGCATGCAGATCGGCAATCTGATCGCCTTCGCCCTGATCACCGAGACCGTTTTCCAGTGGCCAGGGATGGGGCTGCTGTTCCTCCAGGCGGTCAACTTCGTGGACATCCCGGTCATGGCCGCCTATCTGGTGATCGTGTCGTTCATCTTCGTGACCCTGAACACCATCGTCGATCTGCTCTATGCCGTGATCGACCCCAGGCTGCGGATGGCCGATGTGCGGGGAGGTGGTCATGGCTTCTGAGCCCGTCACCCTCGCGGCTCGGCCCGGTCGTTGGCGGTCCTTGGTCGAGCACGACCTGATCTGGAGTCTGAAACGCCATCCGGTGGCCATGATATCCTTGGTGGTATTGGTGGTGGTGGCCATCACGGCGGCCCTGGCGCCGGTGATCGCGCCGCAGAATCCCTTCGATCTGCGCCAGCTCGATCTGATGAATTCCGATCTGCCGCCGATCTGGGCCACGGGCGGGGAGTGGCCGTTCATCCTCGGTACCGACCCCCAGGGCCGGGATATCCTCAGTGCCATCCTCTACGGTTCCCGGGTCTCGCTGCTGATCGGTGTCGCGAGCGTGCTCCTGGCCATGTCGGTGGGCGTGACCATCGGTCTGGTCGCCGGGTTCTTCGGCGGCATCGTGGATAACATCTTGATGCGTATCGGCGACACGCTATTGAGTTTGCCGACCATCCTGGTCGCCATCCTGATCACCGCGGTAGGCCGTGAACTGTTGCCGCCCGCTTATCGGGAAGCCGGTGCTGCGGGCATCCTGATTCTGGCGATCGCAATCACCAACTGGGTGCAGTATGCCCGCACCGTGCGCGCGCAGACCATGGTCGAACGCGGCAAGGAATACGTCCTCGCCGCCCGGCTGCTGCGCGTGCCCGCCTGGCGGATCATGCTGGGCCATATCATGCCGAACACCATGACCCCGGTGCTGGTGACCGCCACCCTCAGCCTGGGTCTGGCCATCCTGATCGAGGCGACGCTGTCCTTTCTGGGGGTCGGCATGCCGGTAACCCAGCCTTCCCTGGGCACCCTGATCCGGATCGGCAACCAGTACCTGTTCTCCGGCTCCTGGTGGGTGATCGTATTCCCGTCCCTGGCCCTGGGGCTGATCGTGCTGGCCGTCAATCTGCTGGGCGACTGGCTACGCGATGCCCTCAATCCCAAACTTCGCTGAGCACGCTTTCCATGTCCGAATCATCCCTGTTGCTGAGAAACGTACGCCCGCTGGGCGCCGAGGCTACCGATGTCCTGATCCGCGCCGGCCGTATCGACCGCCTGGGTCCGAGCCTCGAATCCGGGGACGCCGAGGTGATCGATGGCCGGGGCGATCTGCTGCTGCCGGGTCTGGTCGAAGCCCATACCCATCTCGACAAGACCCTGCTCGGCATGGCCTGGTTTCGCAACGAGGTGGGGCCCCGGCTGATCGACAGGATCGAGAACGAGCGACGCATGAAACGCGTGCTCGGCATCGATCCGGCCCGCCAGTCGGCGCGTCAGGTGGTGCAGTCGGTGGGCTTCGGCACCACCCATATCCGCAGCCATGTCGATGTCGATACCGAGATCGGGGTGGCGGGCATCGAGGGCGTGCTGGCGACCCGGGAGCAGCTCAAGGAGCTGGTGGATATCGAACTGGTCGCGTTCCCGCAAAGCGGTCTGCTGATCCGACCCGGTACCCTGGAGGTCATGGCGCGGGCTCTGGAACTGGGCGCCGAGGTGGTCGGCGGCCTCGACCCTTCCGGAATCGATCGGGATCCGAAAGGTCATCTGGGCGCCATCTTCGGACTGGCGGATCGCTTCGGCCGATCGATCGATGTCCATCTGCACGAGCCGGGCGAGCTGGGTGCCTTCGCCATGGAACTGATCGTCGAACGGACCCGCGCCCATGCCATGCAAGGCCGGGTGACCGTCAGTCATGCCTTCTGTCTCGGCATGCCGGACCCGATGCGCGTCGCCGGGCTGGTCGATGCCCTCGCCGAGGCAGAGGTCCACATCATGACCACCGGTCCGGCCTCGCATCAGGCGCCGGTCGTCAAGCAGTTGCGCAATGCCGGCGTGGTGGTCTGCTCGGGTTCCGACGGCATCCGCGATACCTGGGGGCCTTACGGCAACGGCGACATGCTGGCGCGCGCCATGTTCCTCGGCCAGCGCAACAACTTCCGGCGTGACGACGAACTCGAGCTGGCCCTGGACGTGTGTACCTTCGGCGGCGCCCAAGTCATGGCGCTGGAGGGTTACGGCCTGGAACCCGGTTGCCGGGCCGACCTGGTGCTGGTGCCCGGCGAGTGCATCGCGGCGGCCATCGTCGAACACCGGCCGCGGCGTCTGGTGCTCAAGCGCGGCCGGGTCGTGGCCCGCGATGGCAAGGTCCTGACCGAGGTGCCCTGAGCATGCCCGGACCTGACGGCCGCACCTTGCTCACCGCGCGCTGGGTGGTCGGTTTCGAGGACGGAGGCCATCGGCTGCTGGAGCAGGGCGAAGTCGTGTTCGAGGGCGATCGGATCGTGTTCGTCGGTTTCGGCTTTCCCGGCGAAGTCGCCCGGCGTCTCGATTACGGCCAAGCGCTGATCGGCCCGGGATTCATCGATCTCGATGCGCTCGCCGATCTGGACACCACGATTCTGAGCTTCGACAACCAGCCCGCCTGGAAGAAGGGCCGGGTCTGGCCGCGCACCTATCTGGAGCGCGGGCCTTACGAGATGTACAGTCCCGAGGAACTCGCGTTCCAGAAGCGCTACGCTTTCGTCCAGCTGCTGAGGAACGGGATCACCACCGCGCTGCCTATCGCCTCCCTGTTCTACCGGGAATGGGGGGAGACCCGCGCGGAGTTCGAAGCCGCGGCGGAACTCGCGGCCGAGCTCGGCTTGCGAGTGTATCTGGGACCCGCCTACCGCACCGGCAACGCCGTGGTGGAGCCTGATGGCAGTATCGGTTTCACCTTCGACGAGGCGCGCGGATTGCGCGGACTGGACGAGGCGATTCGCTTCTGCCAGGCGTTCGAGGGCCGGCATGGGGGGCTGGTGCGCACCCTGCTGGCGCCGGATCGCATCGAGAGCTGCACCGCCACCTTGCTGAGCCGTTCGGCGGCGGCGGCGCGCGATCTGGACGTGCCGATCCGCCTGCACTGCCAGCAGTCGCGCTTCGAATACCAGGCCGTTCTGCGGCAGCATGGCCGAAGTCCGGCCGAATGGCTGGCCGATCTGGGGTTTCTGTCCGAGCGCACCCTGCTGCCGCACGGAATATATATTGCCGGAAGTTCGCGGATCGACCGTCCCGGTGACGATCTGGCCCTGATCCGCGACGCCGGTTCGACCATCGTCACCTGTCCGATCGTATCCGCGCGGGGTAGCGGCGTGATCAAGAGTTTCGCGCGCTATCGGCGCTCGGGCATCAGACTGGCCATGGGGACTGATACCTGGCCGCCGGACATGGTGCTCAATATGCAGACCGGCCTGCTGCTCTGCCGGGTGATCGATGCGGATGCCGAGGCCTGCCGGGCCGCCGACTGGTACGACCTGGCCACCCTGGGCGGCGCCGATGCGCTGGGCCGTCCGGATCTCGGTCGGCTGGCTCCCGGCGCCAAGGCGGACATCACCGTGTTCGATCTGGGGCATGATCGCGCCGGCCAGGTGATCGACCCCATCCAGACCCTGCTGATCGGGGCTTGCGGACGCGATGTCAGTCAGGTGGTGGTCGACGGCCGCTTCGTCCTCGTCGATGGGGTAGTGTCGGGTGTGGATGCCGACGCCTTGCACCGTAAGGCGCAGGCCCAGTTCGACGGGCTGGTCGCCAAGTATCCGGACCGGACCTTCGGCCATCCGCCGGTTGCGGACATCTTTGCAGCCAGTTATCCGGTCAGAAGGGCGAAGTCATGAGCGTCGCCTGTCGCCGGCTAGTCGAGGAACCGCCGATGATTGAACCACCAGCGGCCGCACCTCTGCTGTCGATCCGCGATCTGCGGGTGGAGTTTCCGACCCGCCATGGGGTGTTGACCGCCGTCGATGGTATCAGCCTGGACATCGCGCCGGGCGAGATCCTGGGGGTGGTCGGCGAGTCGGGAGCCGGCAAGTCCATGACCGGCATGGCTGTGCTGGGCTTGCTGGAACCCCCGGGCCGGATCGCCGCCGGCACGATCCATCTCAACGGCCGGCGCATCGACCAGCTCGGTGAAAGCGCTATGCGGCGCATCCGTGGCCGGGAGATCGGCGCCATCTTCCAGGATCCCTTGACCAGCCTGAACCCGATCTTCTCGGTGGGCAATCAGCTGATCGAGACGATCCGGATTCATCTGGGTCTGGGTACCCGGGCGGCGCGGGCGCGGGCCCTGGAACTGCTCAAGGAGGTCGGCATACCGGGCGCGGAAACCCGCATCGATCATTATCCCCACCAGTTCTCCGGTGGCATGCGCCAGCGGGTGGTCATTGCCCTGGCCCTGGCGGCCGGACCCAAGCTGGTCATCGCCGACGAGCCGACCACGGCGCTGGATGTCTCCATACAGGCGCAGATCACGGCGTTGCTCAAGCGGCTGTGCCGAGAGCATGGCACGGCCGTCATGCTGGTGACCCACGATATGGGGGTGATCGCCGAGACCGCCGACCGCGTCGCGGTCATGTATGCCGGACGGGTGGTCGAGGTGGGGCCGGTGCTGGATGTCATCCGCCAGCCGCGGCATCCGTACACGGAGGGCTTGATGCAGTCGATTCCGAGTCTGCGGCGCAGCGTAGTTCGGCTCAAGCAGATCGACGGCTCCATGCCGCGACTCGATGCCATGCCCCAAGGCTGCGCCTTTCATCCTCGCTGCCCCAAGGCCGGTCCGCGTTGCCGGGTTGCGCGGCCGGAACTGGTGCCGACCGCAACCGGGCAGGCAGCCTGCTGGTTGCTGGATGGAGGCGTCGATCATGGCTGAGTCGGCCCCCATTCTGGAGGTTCAGCATCTCAGCCGTCGGTTCGACGTGTCGGCCCCCTGGCTGAATCGCGTGATCGAAGGCCGTCCCCGCCAGATCCTGACCGCCGTGGACGATGTGAGCTTCCGGATCGAGTGCGGCAAGACCCTCAGCCTGGTGGGGGAGTCCGGTTGTGGCAAGTCGACAGTCGCCCGGTTGGTGGTGGGTCTGTATCGGCCGTCCGCGGGCAGCATCCGGTTCGGGTCGTCGGACAGTGGTCGGCTGTTGCGCGTCCAGATGATCTTCCAGGACCCCTATGCCAGTCTGAATCCACGCTGGCGGGTGTTCGACATCGTCGCCGAACCGCTGCGCCAGGGCAACGGGCTGCGCGAGGCCGAGATCCGGGAGCGAGTGGAGCGCCATCTGGGCCAGGTGGGCTTGTCCGCCTCGGACAGTCGGAAGTATCCACATGAGTTTTCCGGCGGTCAGCGCCAGCGGATTTCCATCGCCCGGGCGCTGGCCAGCGATGCCGAATTCCTGGTGCTCGACGAGCCGACCTCGGCCCTGGATGTGTCGGTGCAGGCGCAGATTCTGAATTTGATGAAGGACTTGCAGGTCGAGTTCGGTCTGACTTATCTGTTCATCAGCCATGACCTGTCGGTCGTGCGCCACATGTCGGACCGGATCGCCGTGATGTATCTGGGCCGGATTGTCGAAGAAGCCGAGACCGAGGAATTGTTCATGCACCCGCAACATCCCTATACGCGGCTGTTGCTCGATACCATCCCCGATCTGGAGGCACCGGAACGCAACCGGCGCCCGCTGGGCGGCGAGGTGCCCAGCCCGATCGACCCGCCCACCGGCTGTGCTTTTCATCCGCGCTGTCCGCTGGCCAATCAGCGCTGTCTGGACGAACGACCACCGGTGCTCGACTTGATCACCGGGCATCGCGTCGCCTGCCATGCGGTTGCGGAAGGACGCATGCAGCCATGAAAAAAGGCTTGTGGTTTCCCACAAGCCTCTTGATTTCATTGGTCGGGACGGCAGGATTTGAACCTGCGACCCTCTGCACCCCATGCAGATGCGCTACCAGGCTGCGCCACGCCCCGAAAGATCGCTTATGGTAACCGATCGCCGGCTAATTTCAAGCCTTGTCATCTCGGTCGCCGCCATAACCGTCAACCCGGGACTTGAGTTTTTGCCCCGGGCGGAAAGTCACCACCCGCCGGGCGCTGATCGGTATTTCCTCGCCGGTCTTGGGGTTGCGGCCGGGCCGTTGGTTCTTGTCGCGCAGGTCGAAGTTGCCGAAACCGGACAGCTTGACCTGTTCGCCTTTTTCCAGCGAAGAGCGGATTTCCTCGAAAAAGCTCTCCACCAGTTGCTTTGATTCACGCTTGTTGAAGCCGAGTTGCTCGAACAGTCGCTCGGCCATATCCGCCTTGGTTAAAGCCATGATTCACCCCCATTGGTCAATCTCTGAGCCTGGCGTCCAGGCGCCGGGTCAGGCTGGTTATGATTCTTGTCGTGATCCCGTCTACGGTATGATCCGTTAGATTGCTGTAAAAGTCCTGAAAAATCAAGCTGAAAGCCAGGCTCTTATGGCCCTGGGGTATGCCTGATCCACGATAGACGTCAAACAGGGTGACGCTTTGCAGCTGGTCCCCGGCTTGTTCCCGGATGATTTCGATCACCGACCGGGCTGTTACCTGCTCGGCGACGATCAGGGCGATATCACGCCGGCTGGACGGATACCGCGAGGGTTCTCGAACCGGCGCCGTACGTTCGGCAAACAGGGCTTCAAGGCGCAACTCGAACAGAAAAGGCTCGGCATCCAGTTCGAGCTGCCGGACCCGTTGCGGATGCAGGGCGCCCAGCCAGCCGATGCCCAGCCCGGCACGCTCGATGCGGGCGGTCTTGCCAGGATGCAGGGCAGGGTGGCTGGCGACCGCAAAGTCGCAGTCGTCGATGATGCCGGCCACCGTCAGCAAGGCCTCGACATCGCCCTTGAGATCGAAGAAATCGGCCGACCGCCGGTCGCTGGCCCATTGCTCGGGCAACGCCGGACCACTGATCAGGCCTGCCAGATGGGTTTGCTGATCGAGTTGCTCCAGCCCCCCGCGGAAGTTGAGTCCGATCTCGAACAGGCGTACCCGATCCTGTTGCCGCTTGCGGTTATGGTCCAGCGTCTTGAGTAGCCCGGGCCAGAGGCTGGTGCGCATCACCGCCATCTCGGTCGAAATCGGATTGCTCAGGGCGATGGCGGACTGTTCCGGATCGACCAAGCGTTGCCAGTCCGGGTCGATGAAGCTGTAGGTAATCACTTCCTGGTAGTCGCGCAGCAGCAGGGCCTGGCGGAAGCGATTCGCATCGGGTTTGCGCACGGTCCGGCGCGGCGGCTCCAGCCGACAGACCGGGTGCTGCCCGGGAATCCGATTGTAGCCGTGAATCCGGCCGATTTCCTCGATCAGATCGACTTCGATGGTGATATCGAAACGGAAGCCGGGTGGGGTGACCCGCCAGCCCGTGTCGGTCGCGACCAGCCGCATGCCCAGGCGTTGCAGAATCTCCTCGATTTCGGTGCTGTCAATGACACAGCCCAGTACATGCCGGATGCGCGAGGCGCGCAGCTCGATGGTTGCGGCTTGCGGCAGATGATTGGCATCGCTGGTGTCGGTCAGTGGTCCGGGTGTGCCACCGGCGATGTCGATCAGCAAGCGGGTGGCACGTTCCACGGCGCGAGCTTGCAGTGTCGGATCGACCCCGCGCTCGAAGCGGTGCGAGGCGTCGGTATGGAGGCCATAACGCCGGGCCCGGCCGGCGACGCTTAGCGGACTGAAGAAGGCGCTTTCCAGGAATACGTCGCGGGTGTGCGGATCGCACTCGGTGGTGGCCCCGCCCATGATTCCGGCCAGGGCAATGGGTCCGCTGGCGTCGGTGATCAGCAGGGTCTCGGGATCCGGCTCCACGCGCTGGCCGTTGAGCAGTTCCAGGGTATCGCCGGGCCGGGCGCGCCGCACCACGATAGCGTCGCGCAGCTTGGCGAGATCGAAGGCGTGCAGGGGCTGGCCCAGCTCCAGCATCACGTAGTTGGTCACATCGACCAATGGCCCCAGACTGCGGATACCGGACCGGCGCAGACGCTCCACCATCCACAGCGGCGTGGCGGCGGTCGGATCGACGCCGCGGATCACCCGGCCGGCATAACGCGGGCAGTCGGCCGGGTTGGCCAGTTCGACCGGAAAGGTATCGTCGATGGCCGGGACGACCGGGGCGATCTCCACCGGGTTCAGCGGCAAGCGGTTGAGTACGCCGATTTCACGGGCCACTCCGGCCAGGCTCAGGCAATCGCCCCGATTCGGGGTCAGATCGATTTCGATGATACGATCGTCCAGCCCCAGCAGTTCGGTCAGATCCTGGCCTGGCGGACTGTCGGGCGGCAGTTCCAGCAGACCGCCGGCTTGCTCGCTCAGACCCAGTTCGCGGGCCGAGCACAACATGCCCTGCGATTCCACGCCACGCAGCGTGGTGGGCTTGATGATCAGATCGCCGGGCAGGCGGGCCCCGATCAGTGCGGTGGGGGCGTGCAGTCCGACCCGCGCATTGGGCGCGCCGCAGACGATTTGCAGCAGCTTGCCGTTGCCCACATCGACCCGGGCGATACGCAGCTTGTCGGCTTGCGGATGCGCTTGCAGCTCGACCACCCGACCGACCACGACGCCGCTGAACTCGCCACCGGCCGGTGCTACCCCATCGACTTCCAGCCCGGCCATGGTCAGTTGTTCGGCAAGTTCGGTGCTGCCGAGCGGCGGATCGACCCACTCGCGCAGCCATGATTCGCTGATTTTCATGGGCTGATTTTCATGGTGTACTCGTATTCCTTGAAATTGATCAGCGGAACTGGCGCAGAAAGCGCAGATCGTTGTCGAAGAACAGGCGCAGATCGTTGACCCCGTAACGCAACATGGTCAGCCGCTCGGCCCCCATGCCGAAGGCGTATCCGGTATAGCGCTCGCTGTCGATGCCGACGTGGCGGAACACTTCCGGATGCACCATGCCGCAGCCCAGCACCTCCAGCCAGCCGTTCTTGCCCAGCACATCGACCTCGGCCGAGGGTTCGGTGAACGGGAAATACGAGGGCCGGAAGCGTAGTTCGAGGTTTTCATCATCGAAGAAGGCGCGCAGGAAATCGTACAGCATGCCCTTGAGATCGGCGAAGCTGATGTGCTCGTCAACCACCAGACCCTCGATCTGGTGAAACATCGGTGAGTGGGTCTGATCGTAGTCGCAGCGGTATACCCGACCCATGGCGATCAGCCGCAGCGGCGGTTGCTGCTGCTCCATGACCCGGATCTGCATGTTCGAGGTATGGGTGCGCAGCAGCCGACCGTCGGGGAAATAGAACGTGTCGTGCATGGCCCGCGCCGGGTGATGGGGCGGGATGTTGAGCGCCTCGAAGTTGTGGAAGTCGTCCTCGATTTCCGGTCCGGATTCCACCGCGAAACCGAGCTGGCTGAAAAACGTCTCGATCCAGTTCAGGGTATGGGTCAGGGGGTGCAGACCCCCGATTCCCGGACCACGCCCCGCTTGGGTGACATCGATGGCCTCGTGGGCCAGTTGCGCGTCCAGCGCCTGGTTCCGCAGGGCCGCCCGCCGCAGTTCCAGCTCGGACTGCAGATCTCGTTTGGCGATATTAATGGCCTGTCCGGCTTCCGGGCGCTGTTCGGGGGGAAGTTGACCCAGCTGCTTGAGCTGTTCGGTAATCACCCCTTTCTTGCCCAGATAATGAACCCGCAACTGCTCGAGCACCGCCAGATCGGCGGTTGTCGCGATTTCGTTACGGGCTTGGGCGACCAGTTGCTGCAAGCCTTGCACGGCTCAACACTCCTGCTGCGAGTGACAAAAAAAGGGAAAGGAGCCAGGCCTTTCCCTTGAGTTCACGTCTGGGTCGGTTACTGTGACCGACCCTGGATTACGCGCTGAGGGCAGCCTTGGCTTTGTCGGCCAGGGCGGCAAACGTCGCCTTGTCGTGGACGGCGATATCGGCCAGCACCTTGCGATCGACTTCGACGTCGGCCTTGATCAGGCCATTGATGAATCTGCTGTAGGATAGGCCGCATTCCCGCGCGGCCGCGTTGATCCGTACGATCCACAGGGCGCGAAAGTCGCGCTTGCGCTGGCGCCGGTCTCGGTAGGCGTACTGGGCGGCCTTGGTGACCGCCTGCTTGGCGACGCGGTAGACCCTGCTACGGGCGCCATAATAACCCTTGGCCTTGTCCAGGACCTTCTTGTGCCGGGCACGGGCGGTAACGCCGCGTTTGACTCGAGGCATGGCTGATGAGCTCCTGGTAGTCAGCTATACGGCAACAAGCGCCGCACCATGGGCACGTCGACCTTGGCCACCAGCACCGTGCCGCGCAGATGACGCTTGCGCTTGGTCGACTTCTTGGTCAGGATATGGCGGTGGTGCGACTGAGCGCACTTGAAACCGCCAGACCTCGTGCGGCTGAAGCGCTTGGCAGCGCCGCGGTTGGTTTTCATCTTGGGCATTGCTTTCAATAACTCCACAGTACAATTCATTGCCTGACAAGGCCGGGCGCCTATTTGCCGCGCCGACTCGGTCCCATCGTCATGATCATCTGCCGCCCCTCCAGCTTGGGTCGCTGCTCGATCGTGCCGAACTCGGCCAGATCCTCTTCGACCCGGCGCAGCAGTTTGAGGCCGAGATCCTGATGGGCCATTTCACGCCCGCGAAACCGCAGCGTGACCTTGACCTTGTCGCCATCGCTCAGGAAACGAATCAGGTTACGCAGCTTGACCTGATAGTCTCCCTCGTCCGTTCCCGGACGGAATTTAACCTCCTTGACCTGTATCTGTTTTTGTTTTTTGCGCGCTTCATGCTGCTTTTTGCTTTGCTCGAACTTGTATTTGCCGAAATCCATGATTCGGCACACCGGAGGAGTAGCCGTACCGGCCACCTCCACCAGATCGAGTTCGGCTTCGTCGGCGATACGTAATGCTTCCCGCAACGGTACGATACCGAGCTGTTCACCGTCCTGATCGATCAGCCGCACTTGCGATGCGGTGATTGCTTCGTTGATACGATTATCAATATCGGTGGCGATTGCAAAATCCTCCTCAGGACCGACAAGTTTAATCGGCTACGCGGCCGAAGGCGAATTTTAATGCCGATCGACGGCTTTCACAACTGCTTGATCGGGCGCGAAAGTTGCTGAAGCCGTCGTGCGGCATGCTTCAGAACAAGGCTTCCAGGCGATCCTGACCGACTTCCACCATGTTTTGGAAAATCGATCGCCAGACCGGGCTGTCGGGGCGCTCGACCGTGGTCAGGGCCCTGACCAGGGTTTCCTGATCGTTGCGGGCCTCGCTGCGGACGGGAAACAGGGCCGGATTACCGGTAAAGACCACTACCGGGGTGCAGGTGGTAATGATCTTGCGAGGTGTGCCGAAACCGAACAGGGTGGGGGTCACCCCGACTTCCAGCGGTTCATAGACGGCCATTCCGGCAGCCTCGCGCTGCAAGATGTCTCGGCTGATGACGGGAATGAAGCGCAGCCGGGCATCATTGGCGGTCTTGAAGACCGGATTGTCGATATTGGCGGCCTGGACGAAGAACGCCAGATCGGCCTCGCCGGCCGCGACCGCCTGGACCGCGTCCAGTGCGCTGTCATGGTGAGTGATCGTGCGCAGCGCGGCCAGTTCCTCATCCAGCGACTGCAGAAACCGGAACGAGGCCGCCGATCCGCTCAGCACGGGCGGCAGGGCGATGGATACCTCCGGTGACAAACTCGCCAATCGATCCAGGTTGTTGTTGGTACGAGAGACGGCGAACAGGCATTCGTAACCTATCTTGGGATCGATTACGGTGAGCTGGCCCGGATTGAATTCGATGAAATCGGCCATGACGTCGAGCTGACCGATACCGATGCTGTGCGGCTCGGCAAGTACCCGGCGGATATTGTCGTTGGTGCCCTCGCTGGCCACGCATTGATGGCTGAAAAATGCCTGCCGGACCGTGGCGGCAACCCAGGGGCAGAAATCGATGGTATAGCTGCCGCTGGCCGCACCGGCATAAATCCGCTGGGTCTGGGCCAGAACCGGAGCCAGTACCAGCAGCATCAGCACCGCCAGCGCCACCTGGTGCGGGAACATGGATCAGGCGGCCTCGGCCGTGGGTCGTTCCGGGTGACGTTTGTGGACGATTTCGTCATGCAGTTGCTCGATCAGCGTCGCCACCGACAGGGTGGTCTGATCGTTGCGGCCGAAGCGGCGCACGGTGACCGTGCCTTGGTCGACCTCACGCTGACCCAGCACCAACATCAGCGGAATCTTCTGCAGCGAATGCTCGCGGATCTTGTAGGAGACCTTCTCGTTGCGCAGATCGGCCTCAACCCGGAAACCGGCCTGCCGCAGTTGTTCGACCAGCGCCCGCACCGCTGGCGCCTGCTGGTCGGTAATGCTCATGGCCACACATTGCACCGGGGTCAACCAGAGCGGAAAGTGACCGGCGTAATGCTCGATCAGGATGCCGATGAAGCGTTCCATGGAGCCGACGATGGCCCGGTGCAGCATCACCGGACTGCGCCGGCTGGAATCCTCGGTCACGTACTCGGCGCCCAGCCGGCCGGGCATGGAAAAGTCCACCTGCATGGTGCCGCATTGCCAGACCCGGCCGATGGCGTCGCGTAGCGAGAACTCGATCTTGGGTCCGTAGAAGGCGCCTTCGCCCGGATTGAGCTGATAGGCTATGCCCTGACCGTCCAGCGCCTGTTGCAGGGCCACCTCGGCCTTGTCCCAGACCTCGTCGGACCCGACCCGCTTCTCGGGCCGGGTGGCCAGCTTGTAGAGAATGTCGCTGAAGCCGAAGTCGGCGTACACCTTCTGCAAGGTATTGATGAAGGCGATCACCTCGTCCTGGATCTGGTCTTCGGTGCAGAAGATGTGGCCGTCGTCCTGAACGAAGCTGCGCACCCGCATCAGCCCGTGCAGGGCACCGGACGGTTCATTGCGGTGGCAGGAACCGAATTCCCCGTAGCGGATCGGCAGCTCGCGGTAGGAATGCAGATGTTGCCTGAAGATCTGCACATGGCCGGGGCAGTTCATCGGCTTGACCGCGTAGTCGCGGTTCTCCGAGGCGGTGAAGAACATGTTCTCCTTGAAATTGTCCCAATGGCCCGAGGCTTTCCACAAGCTGATGTCCAGCACCTGTGGGCAGCGCACCTCCTGGAAGCCGCTGTCGATATACACCTGGCGCATGTACTGCTCGACCTGCTGCCACAGCGCCCAGCCCTTGGGGTGCCAGAAGGCCATGCCGGGCGCCTCTTCCTGGCTGTGGAACAGATCCAGCTGGCGGCCCAGCTTGCGATGATCGCGCTGTTCGGCTTCCTCCAGCATGCGCAGATGGGCCTTGAGTTCCTTCTCGGTCGGCCAGGCGGTGCCGTAGAGGCGGGTCAGCATCTCGTTGTTGCTGTCCCCGCGCCAATAGGCCCCGGCCAGGTTGGTCAGCTTGAAGCCCTGGCCGGCCTTGCCCACCGAGGGCAGGTGCGGGCCACGGCACAGGTCCATGAACACATCCTCGCCGTCGGCGCCTTGGCGATACAGGGAGATCTCGGTCTCCTCGGCCGGGGCGTCCTCGATGATCCGCACCTTGTAGTGCTCGCCCTTGCGCCGAAAGTAGGCGATGGCCTCTTCCCGAGGCCACAGTTCCCGAGTTACCGGCAGATCCCGGGCGACGATCTCGCGCATCCGGGCCTCGATGCCTTCCAGCGCTTCGGAGGAGATGGGCTCCGGAAAGGCGATGTCGTAGTAGAAGCCGGTGTCTATGGTGGGGCCGATCGCCAGTCGCGCTTCGGGGTACAGTTCCTTGACGGAACGCGCCAGCACCTGCGCGGCCAGGGTATGGCGCAGTACGTCCAAACCGGCTTCGTCCCGGGCGGTCAGCAGTTTCACCCGGGCATCCCGGTCCAGAACAGTGGACAGATCACGCTGCTCGCCATCCACTTCCATGGCCAGCGCGGCCTTGGCCAGGCCGGGACCGATGCTGGCGGCGATGTCAAAACCGGAAACCGGGTGATCGAATTCTTTGACGCTGCCGTCAGGTAGCGTGATCCGGGGCATGTCTATCCTCGTCGGAAAGCCAGAGTCAGGGGCGGAGTCGGTAAAATAATACCACTGTATCAGCAGGATTGATCACCCGCACCCGGCATTCATCCTCACGGAAAAGCGTGTTTGAGTTCGCTTGGCGGCCCGTGTCTGTTCGATCGGCGCTCCGGACATGTCGGGTCGGTACGGTCTTGTTGTGGCCAGGCGATGATCGTGGCGGACAAGCCAGGCAGCGCTTCCGCACTCAAGGGGTGGGCCTGGTCGCTCATGCGCAGTACCGTGCATCTGGACTGCCGCACGGTCTGCGCTATCTGCGGGCTGGCGCCCAGCGCCGTGGCAATCGCGGGAGCGGGAATGTCGGCAAGCCGACCCCGCCGCCGGGTATTGCGAAAGCGTCGCCGGTTGTACTCGGCCCAGCCGATCAGGCTTGCCGTGACCCCCAGGGCGATCGCCGGCAGTAGCAGCAGCAGAAAAGGCTCCATCTGATTCTGGTGCAGATAGAGTTCGAGATAGGCGGACTTCAGGCCGAGCAGCCACATCAGCAACGTCGCCAGCGGCAGCCAGAGGTAAGCGAAGGCGATCCATATGGCGGCGGTCGCCATGCCGAACAGGATGCGCTGCATCGACGGCTGACGTTCGGGTCGATAGATCAGAGTGGTTTCGTTCATCTCACACCTCGATCGGGGCTGGTCCAGATGGCACGCTGGCCAGCGCGCTTGAGTACAGTCTTGGGTACCGCCACCACGGTGGTGGCAAGGCTCAGCAGCCAGTACGCGGTCGGATACCAGACCATCCAGTAGTAGTTGCGACCGATACGGCTCTCATAGCGGCTGTCGATAAGCAGGCTGAGCGCGAATTGCGACATGCAGACCACCGCCAGAATCATCCCGTGCCAGCGCGGTAGAATGGTGTCGATCTGGAGTTGCGGTGGCAGCGGCACGAACTTGCCGAGCAGCCATAGCAGGATGATGCCGAGCATCACATAGGCCCAGCTCACGCTGAGCAGGTATTCCCCGAGCACACCCCACATGCGGCGTGCGCGCCAGCTCAGCAGCTTGCCCGCATGGCGCGACATGACCTCCACGCCGCCCTGCGCCCAGCGCAGTCGCTGCCGCCACAGCCCTCCGAGGGTTTCCGGCATCAGGATGTAGGCCAGCGCGTTGGGTTCGTAGCGGACATCCCAGTGGTCCATCTGCAAGCGCCAGCTGATGTCGATATCCTCGGTCACCATATCGTCGGACCAGTAACCGATGCGGTGCAGGGCGGTCTTGCGGAACGCGCAGACCACGCCGGAGATGGTGAACAGTCGGCCATACACGCGCTGGGAGCGCTTGATCAGGCCGATGATCGAGCTGAATTCGCCCACTTGCAGGCGTCCGAGCAGGGTGGAGCGGTTGCGGATGCGGGGGTTGCCGGTCACCGCCCCCACCCGCGGCCCGCCGCTCAGATGCCAGACCATCCAGTGGGTGGCATATTCGTCGAGCAAGGCGTCGCCGTCGATGCAGACCAGATATTCGCCACGCGCGGCCAGCGTGCCCATGCGCAGGGCATTGGCCTTGCCCTGGTTGCGGTCCAGATGCACGACGCGCAAGCGTGGGCAGCGCTCCACCAGGGCGTTGAGTTTCTCCGCGGTGTCGTCCTTGCTGCCGTCGTTGATGGCGATGATCTCGAAGTCCGGATAGCGCTGCGCCTCCAGGGCCGCGATCGTTTCTTCGATGTTGTCGCCCTCGTTGTGGCAGGGGACCAGGATGGAGACGAAAGGATACTCCGCCATGGGCGGCGGGTCGTTGTGTGGCCGTGCCTTGCGTTCGTGGCGCAGGAAATAGTAGAGGCCACCGATCATCCATACGAAGGCCATGGTCAGCGGAAACAGGAATGCGAAGTGGAACAGCACGTCGATGAGTGATACGGATGCCATGATACTTACCGCTCCAGGTAGGGAAAGTTGCGGGCCGATATTGCCGCGCGCGACTCGGCCAGGGGCGGATGATCGGCGATGAAATCGTCCGGATACCAAGCCAGGTGGCGGACACCGCCGGCCAACAGCTGGCGCACATGAGCTTGCAGGCGTTCGGGCGGGATCGGGCGGCCGCTGTCCCAGTCCCTGGTCTGCAACTGGAAGATGGTGCGTTCCAGCCCCCTCGGGTTACGCTGTACCGCGACCAGCAGCCGGTCCAGCCAGACCTCGGGTTCGCGGCTACCTTCCAGCCACGGCATCGCCATCACCGCGGTGTAGTCATAGGCGTGCATGAAGGCGTCCAGATTTTGCGCAAACCAGGCTTCGCTGGCTGGTTCCAGCACGGGGCGGGCGTACAGATTGCGTACGGTGACCAGATTGGGCCGCCATAGTCCTGCGGCGCGCTCGAGTTCATGGGTGAAATCGATCAGTGCCCGGGTGCGTTCGGCCGTCGGGGTTTGGTCGACCAGCTCATCGTCGCGCAGATAGGCGTCGTCGTGGAACAGCAGTCCCTCGAAATAGCTGTTGACCGCGAGATCCTGGTAGATCTCGGCGATGATGCGGCGAGCATCGGCGTGCAGCGGGTTAAGCCTGAACACTTCATCCGGATCGCTGGCCGGGATGGCCAGAGCGCGCCGTAAGGCCGGGTCGGGCAGCTCGAAACCGAGTACCGGCAACCAGGCCAGCACCTTGACCTCGGCCCGGGTTCTGAGCTGCCAGGCCACGCGGTTGAACAAATCGGCACGCATCGGCAGGTGCCGGTTGGGGAAGTACAACGCATCGGCCGAGCCGTTGCCATCGGGGTCGGCGAAGGCTTGCAGGAACACATGACTGGGGCCGATCTGCTTGACCCGCTCGATCAATTGGTCGAGATTGCGTTCGATTTGCGCCGGATCCGGGTCATAGACGTAATCCAGGTCGATTTGCAGGCCGCGCACACCGACCCGATCCTCGTCGCGACGCAGACTGTAAGCAAGATCGACGATGGTGGGATTGTCCTGTATCAGCAGGCGGGCCAACCCATGCAGGGGTGGATTCGCCGGGTCCGGGCTCAGGGTCTGGTCTCGGCCCTCGAGATCGAAACTGATCCGCATCCCGAGTTCGTCGGCGATGGCGTTGATCCGGTTGCTGTAGGCCGCGTAAGGCCATACGATGGCGCGCGGCCCGACCCTGAGTTCACGACGGATCGCCGCTGCGCTGGCGGAGAGGTCGGTGCGGATGCGGTTCAGGTAGGCGGCTTCGCTCTCGTAGCGACGGCCGACCGGGTCGTAGATGCGGGTGATCGCCGCCGGCGTGGAATTGCCTTGCGGATTGGCCAAGACACCGTGATGCAGATCGTGGGAATGCGATGCGACCTCGATCAGCCCGGAGTCATGCATCTCGCGCAGCTGCGCCCAGGTCAGGAAATCGTCCCTGGTGAACGGGCGATGACCATAGTCGATTGCCCGGCCGGCTGGCAGATCCACCCAATCCGTCACCACCGCCACCAGGGCCGGATAGCCGTAAGCGCGCAACAGCGGAAAAGCGTGGGTGTACACGCTGCGCAAGCCGTCGTCGAAGGTCAGCAGTACTGCCTTGTCCGGCAAGGCGCGTTCGCCGCGCGCCGCGGCGATCACATCGTCCAACCGCACCGGACGATAACCCTGCCCGGTCAGCCAGTCCAGATGCGCGGCGAAGTTCTGCGTACTGGTGGCATAGCGGTCGGGATCACCCTTGCGGGCGACATCGTCACGGATATCGTGATAGCTCAGCACCAGCAGGCTGTTGGTGTCCGGGCCGGACAGGGCCGGCGCACCGAAAGCCATGCAGCACACCAGGGTAAGCAGTTGCACCAAACGATACATCATCACCACATCCCCCAGCGGAATTCGAGGTCGAAGTTCAGGTAGGTTTCGCGCTCGCCGTCGTAAACGGGGCGCGACCAGCCAACGCCATAGTCGAGAACCCGGCCCATGCCGAAACGCCACTGGTGGCGGTACTCGAGCTTGGGTACCCCGGCCGTCCCGAAATCCTCCTGCCAGTACTGACCGGCCGAGGCTGTGAGGCGGTGGCGGAAATCCCGCTCGTAGCTCCGCCAGACCAGATGCTCGGCGCGCAGGCCGGCGCTCCAGGAGGCGTCGCGGCTCGGGTTGAAATAAGGCGCGTCGTCCAGCGAGCCGCGACTGGCATAGGCATCGCCGATGGCGGTGAGCTGGAAATGCGGATGGGTCAACAAGCGCCGTTCGCCCGCCAGGCCCAGGGCCTCGCGGCGATTGTCGTCGTCATAGTCCCAATGCTTGAAGGAGACGCCCAACTGGCCGAGTTCCGAGGGCGTCCATTGCAGTCCGAACTCGACGGAATCGGCCGTGATGCCGAAGCGCCGGGCTTGCAGCGAGGCCTGCGGATCGGCCCGGTACAGGCCGGCGTAGGCGTTCAGCGTGTCCTGGAAGCGCCAGTCGCCGCTCAGGCTGAGCGAGGTCCGGTTGGAGAAGTTGTCGAACGGCTGGCTGACTTCGACGGCGACTTGCAGGCGGTCATGGGCGTACAGCAGACCCGCGCCGCCGCGGGTGTTGTGCACCCGGGTTTCAGCGTCATCGATCCAGGTTTCGGCGATGTGCGCGGTCAGCCGCCAGCGGTCGGCGAGCAAGGGACTTTCCAGATAGAAGGAATAATCGGCGTCGCGGCTGCCCAGCGGCGAGGTCGAGACCGCGCCGTTTTCGGTGCGACCGCGTGCGGCGCGCACGATCCAGCGCGAGCCGAGCCGCTTGTGCCAGTACTCTTCCAGCCGTTGCACATGTTGATGGTCGGGGTAGCCGGCCAGCAGTTCGGCGAACATCGGCCGGGCTTCGTCCACCCGATGCAGAACCAGCAGGGATTCGGTCTCGCCGATCCGGGCTTCGAGGTTGCGCGGTTCCAGCGTCCGGGCCATACGCTGGCGTTCCAGCGCTCGTTGCGGCCAGCCACGACGGGAATAGATGGCGCCCAGTTTGGCTTGCAGATCCGCGCTGTTGGGCGCGATCGCGGCCAGTTCCTCCAGCCGTTGCTGGGCCCGGGCCAGGCGGTCGCCGTAGGACAGCACCATGGCCAGGGTGGTGTCGGCCACATGGCGGTTCCAGTTCGGATAGTCGTAGCGGGCTCCCTCGACGTGCAGCCAGGGTTCGTTGGCGTCGACCAGGGCCTGAATTTGCGCGAGTGCGCGCTCGTGATCCTCGCTTTCCAGATAGGCATAGCCCAACAGCAGTTGGCTGTCGAAATCGTCGGACATGCCTGCCACGGCCTGTTCCAGCACGACCACGGCTTCTTCCGGGTGCCGTTCGGCAAGCAGGGAATCGCCGACCTTGGCCAGGGCGTAGGCGGGGATATCCACGCCTTCCTCGCGCAGGGCGCGGTATTCCGCCACCACCTCGGTGTGGCGCTCCATGGCGTGCAGCGCCACGATCCGGTCCAGTCTCGGCCGCAGGGCCGAGGCGCGCTGCTCCGGTGGCAGGCTGTTCAGATAGTCTTGCAGCGCTTGACCGGCCAGCTGCATTTCGTCCAACCGGGTGTCCTCGCTTTCGGCATACAGTGCACCCCAGACCACCAGCCGCGCCAGGCGGTCGGCTTCGAGGCGGTCGCGTTCAGCGGCGGAAAACAGCTCGGGCCGATCCTGGTACAGCCGCCAGGCTTGTTCGGCACCACCCAGATCGGCCAGCGTGAGGGTGCGCAGCCGATAGATCTCGTCATCGTCCGGCTGCTGCGCATGCAGGCGCTCGTACACCGCCAGTGCGTCCAGCCAGCGCCGCTCGTCGCGCAGGCGCGCGGCTTCCGCCAGATCAGCAGCCTCCGCCGATGTGCGAGCCAGGGCTTCGGCTGCCGGATCGACCAGGCCAGTGGCAAGTCCGATCATGGCGAGCAAAGCCAGGCATAGACCTTTTTTTAGCATGCAAGCGTCTCTACAGGCTGCGCGAACGCAGTCCGAATCAGGGTTGAACAAGGGATTGCGGTGAGTTCACCGGAACCGGACTCAGAGCCGGTGGTGAGCACTCTCCCCAATAATGCTGGATACTAAAGCAATTATAGTGCCAAGATAGGAAATAACCGCTCCGATCAGTATCGGCGCGGTAAATTGTGGAATCATGGAAAGCGTACACTGCGGGAGTTGGAGCCAGGGCGTCACAAACTGCCTACGATTGGCAACAGCGTTCCCCAAGCCATGAGTCGATCCCCGCGGCTACGACGGTTGTGGACCACTTCAATATGATTGTATAGTCGCCACCGGCATTCACCATCAGCTCGCCCGGCAAGTCCCGATGCAGCATCCCGGTCATCCCGTCGAGAATCCCGCCGACCTCCGCAGCCGCAGTCTCTGGGGGCTGCATGTCGCACTGCTGCTGGGGGTTTTGTGGTGGGCGCTGGCGGGCAACCGGGCCTGGGGTTTCGGCCTGGCGTTCATCCTCTGCGGCGCCCTGGCCGGGGCGACGCTGGCGCCGGTTCGGCTGTGGCGCATCAAGCCGCTGCGTTTGCCGGGATTCATCGGGTTCTTCCTGCGTCAATCCTGGCTGGGAGGATGGGATGTCGCCCGCCGTGCCCTGCGGCGCGATCTGCCGCTGGAACCGCGTTGGGCGCGCTGGCCTCTGGGTCTGCCGCCCGGTCAGCCGCGCACCCTGATGATCGGTGTGGTGTCCCTGCTGCCGGGCACGCTGAGCGCCGATCTGCGCGAGGATACCCTGTGGGTGCACTCCCTGGCCGGCGATCCGCGCCCCGGATTGGCCGAACTCGAACAGCGGGTCTCCCGACTGTTCGGCCTGGAACCCGCAGCCCATGACTGAGTTCCTGTTTCTTCTGGCCATTTTCCTGTTCCTCAACCTGGTCGTCGGCCTCGCGCGGGTCTATCGCGGTCCCGGTGCCGGCGACCGGATGATCGCCATCCTGCTGTTCGGCACCACCACGGTGGCGATGCTGCTGCTGCTGGCCGAGGCCATGGCGATGCCGGCCTTGCGCGACGTGGCCCTGCTGTTCGTGTTGCTGGCGGCCTTGATCAGCGTCGCTTTCGTGCGCCTGCCGCAGGATAGCCAGGAATGACGACGATCATCAGTCTGCTGTTGCTGCTGGTGGGCGGGTTCTTTTTCCTGGCCGGTACCGTCGGCCTGTTGCGCTTTCCGGATCTGTATTGCCGTCTGCATGCGCTGACCAAGGCCGACAATCTGGGCCTGGGTCTGATCTGCCTGGGCTTGGCCGTGCAGGCCGGCAGTCCGGGGGTGGCGGTGCAGCTATTGCTGATCTGGCTGCTGGCCATGCTGGCGGGAACCGTATCGGCCCACCTGATCGCGCGCCGTCAGTGCCGACATCAGCCGCCGCGGGACAGCGCCTGATGGACTTGCTGCTGGATACGCTGCTGGCCCTGGTGTTGATCGTACTGGCCTGGCAGGTCGTGGCCACCCCCACCGTATTCCGTTCAATCCTGGTATTCATCGTGTTCGGTCTGGTCATGGCCCTGGTCTGGACCCGCTTGCAGGCGCCCGATCTGGCCCTGGCCGAGGCGGCCATCGGGGCCGGCATCACCGGGGTGTTGCTGCTCAAGGCCTATCAGGTCACCCTGCGACCGGAACCGGTGGCGGTCGGATTCCGCGGCGCCGTTCTGCTGACCGGGTTGACGGTGGGGTTGGTGCTGGTGATCGCCTGGAGTGCGCTGACTCTGCCACTCGCCGGCTTGCAACCCGGCGCCGAGGCGATGGCGTTGCTGGATCGAGCGGGAGCGACCAATCCGGTCACGGCGGTGCTGCTCAATTTCCGCAGCTACGACACGCTGCTGGAGAAGGGCGTGCTGTTGCTGGCCGTGCTGGGGGTCTGGGCCGTCGCCGGTCGTGAGTCGCAGGCCGATGCCGAGCGTGATTCCAACCCCTTGCTGGGGGCTCTGATCAGCGTGCTGATACCGTTGACCGTGTTCATCGCCGGCTATCTGCTCTGGGTCGGCAGCAGTGAACCCGGCGGCGCCTTCCAGTCCGGCGCGGTGCTGGCTGCGGGCGGTGTGCTGCTGTGCCTGGCCGGGCGGCTGTTGCCGACGCCCGACGCGCCGCTCTGGCAGCGCGGCTTGCTGGTGTTGGGACCGCAGGTGTTCGCGCTGATCGGACTGGCCTTGATGCTCCCGGGGCGGCCGGCCCTGACCCTGCCACCGGCTTGGGCGGCCACTCTGGTCTACGCGATCGAGGCGGTGATGGTGGTGTCCGTCGCCCTGTCCATGATCTTGCTGTTCGCCGCCGCCCGGGGCGTGAGGCGCCCATGAACCAGACGCTGCTGTTCGGCTTCACTGCGGCGGCCTTGTTCGGGATCGGCTGGTATGGCCTGATTCGGTCCGATCACCTGCTCCGCAAGCTGCTGGCCCTGAATCTGGTGGGCAGCAGCGTGTTTCTGCTGTTCGTGGTCTTGGGCAACCGGACGGGCTTCATCGATCCCCTGCCTCAGGCCATGGTGCTGACCGGTATCGTCGTCGCCATCGCCACCACGGCTTTCGGCCTGGCCTTGTACGTGCGTTTGTATCGTACTATCGGGCAGACCCGCTTGGAAGACGAGTCCGAGTGAGCGGCGCCATAGGCTGGCCCGAAACGGCGCTGGTGGTAGCGGTGTTTCTGCCGCTGCTGGCCGCGGGCGGTGCTGTGCTGTGGCGGCCCGGCGGCTTTCTCGTCACGCTGGTCACTGCCCTGGGTCTGATTGCCGCTCTGAGCGTCATGACCCCCGCAGTCCACTTGCATGGCGGCGTGGAGCACGCCCTGGGTGACTGGGGCGCGCCACTGGGCATCCTGCTGTACCTGGACGGCTTCAGCTTGTTGCTGCTGTGGCTGAACGCCATCGTCGGCGCCCTGGTCAGCCTGTACGCCCGCGCCTATTTTGCCGCCAAACCCGAGCAGGCGGAGTTGTTCTGGCCCCTGTGGCTGCTGCTGTGGTGCGGCTTGAACGGGGCCTATGTCTCCGGGGATCTGTTCAATCTGTTCGTCACCATGGAATTGATCGGCCTGAGCGCGGTGGCGCTGGTCGCCCTGACCGGCGGTGGCGTCGCCCTGCGGGCGGCCATGCGCTATCTGCTGTTCGCCGTGCTGGCCTCGATGTTCTACCTGCTAGGGGTAGTGCTGGTGTACGGGGCGACCGGCACCCTGGATCTGCGGCTGATCGGCGCGCTGGCCCCGTCCAGCCCGGCTCTGACTATCGCCGCCGTGCTGATGACCGTGGGGCTGATGCTCAAGACGGCGGTGTTTCCGCTGCATGTCTGGCTGCCCCCGGCGCACGCCAATGCGCCGGCCCCGGTCAGCGCCCTGCTGTCGGCCCTGGTGGTCAAGGCCTCGCTGTATCTGATCCTGCGCCTGTGGCTGTGGGTATTCCCGGAACTGTTCAACGCCGGTCTGGGCCTGGTGATCGGCCTGGCGGGGGCCGGGGCCATACTCTACGGTTCCCTGCAAGCCATGCGCCAGAACCGGCTCAAGCTGGTGGTGGCGTACTCGACCGTGGCCCAACTCGGCTACATGGTGCTGGTGTTTCCGCTGATGCAGACGCTGGCCTGGCAAGCCAGCGTCTACCAGATCCTGATCCATGGCCTGGCCAAGGCGGCCATGTTTCTCGCCGCCGGCAATATCATGCTTGCCCGGGGCAGCGACGATCTGCGGCAGCTGGTCGGCTTGGATCGGGTACTGGCGCTCAATCTGTTCGCCTTCGCCCTGGCCGGAGTCAGCATCATCGGCTTGCCCCCCAGCGGCGGCTTCCTGGCCAAGTGGATGCTGCTGCTGGCCGCCCTGGAGCAGGGTGCCTGGGGGTTTCTGGTGGTGATCGTGATCGGCAGTCTGCTGGCTGCCGGTTATATATTTCGGGTGCTGACCTTCGCCCTTAGTGAACCCCCTGGTGTCAGACTCCCCGATGCGGTGTCACTTCCGGCCAGCCTGCTGATGGTGCCGCTGGTACTGGCCCTGCTGGCGATTCTGGCCGGTTTCGTGTCCGCACCGATACTGGCGCTGCTGGCGGTCAGCCCGCCGCCCTTGCTGGGGGCGTCGCCGTGATCGCGGATCCGCACCTGCCGCTCTACACGGTACTGGTCGGTCTGATCACCGCCGTGCTGATTTTCGCCATCGGCGAGCAGCGCCAACAACTGCGTATCGTGCTCAACCTGGCCGGCGCCGCCCTCAAGCTGCTGCTGGTCGGGGTGATGCTATGGGGGGTGTACCAGCAGGTTCATTACGAATTTCGCCTGCCCCTGCTGCCCGGCCTGGACCTGGTGCTCAAGGCCGACGCCTTGACCATGCTGTTCTCGACTCTGTCGGCGATACTCTGGCTGGTTACCACCATCTACGCCATCGGCTATCTGGAGGACTCGCCCAACCGGGCCCGGTTCTTCGGTTTCTTCAGTCTATGTGTGGCGGCGACCATGGGGGTGGCTACCGCCGGCAATCTGTTCACCTTTTTCATCTTCTACGAGCTGTTGACGCTCTCCACCTATCCGCTGGTGGTGCATCGCGGCACCGCCAACTCCATCTACGCC
>CAYMHN010000002.1:0-210 GCA_964390235.1 uncultured Candidatus Competibacteraceae bacterium | reverse complement strand
CCCGCAAGGCGCTGCGGGCCGGCCTGGTCTACCTCAAGTACACGCTGGCGGGCAGCGCTCTGATGTTGATCGGCATGATCTGGCTGTTCACTCTCACCGGCAGCCAGGATTTCATCGTCGGGGGTGATGTACGGCCCTATGCCGAGGGCAACGAGGGTCGTTTGGGCGCCATTTTCGTCCTGCTGGTGCTGGGTTTCGGCGTCAAGGCGG
>CAYMHN010000001.1:0-31209 GCA_964390235.1 uncultured Candidatus Competibacteraceae bacterium | reverse complement strand
CCCGGCCGCAGGCGGCGGTGCTGGCGATCGCGGGACCGGTGACCGGCGACCGGGTGGCGATGACCAATCACCCCTGGACGTTCTCGGCCGAGGAACTGCGCCGCCGGCTGGGCCTGGAGAGGCTGCGGGTGCTGAACGATTTCACCGCCCTGGCCTTGGCTTTGCCGCATCTAGCAGCCGACGATTACCGTCGGATCGGTGCTGGCGATCCGGTCCCGGGGGAGCCTCTGGCGCTGCTCGGACCCGGCACGGGGCTGGGCGTGTCCGGTCTGCTGCCCTGCGCCGATGGTCGTTGGCTGCCCCTGGCGGGTGAAGGCGGCCATGTCACGCTGCCGACCAACAGTCCGCGCGAAGCCGCCGTCATCGACATCGTCCGGTGCAGCCATGCCCATGTCTCGGCCGAACGGCTGCTGTCGGGCAGCGGTCTGGTCACCCTGTACCAGGCCATCGCCGAA
The DNA here is from genome assembly GCA_964390235.1 of uncultured Candidatus Competibacteraceae bacterium. Taxonomy (GTDB): domain Bacteria; phylum Pseudomonadota; class Gammaproteobacteria; order Competibacterales; family Competibacteraceae; genus CAYMHN01. Next base: position 30,754 of record CAYMHN010000001.1, on the reverse strand, counting down.
CTGGACGGCCACCAGGCCGAACCCCTGACACCCGCAGCCATCAGCGAGCAGGGGCTGGCGGGTCGCTGTCCCTTGTGCCTGGACACGCTGAACCTGTTCTGCGGCCTGCTCGGCGGTGTCGCCGGCAATCTGGTGCTGACCCTGGGTGCCCGTGGCGGAGTGTATATCGGCGGCGGTATCGTATCGCGTTTGGGCGAATTCTTCGATCATTCACCGTTTCGCCATGGCTTTACCGCCAAAGGCCGCTACAGGGATTATCTAGCCACCATTCCGAGTTATGTGATCACCGCCGAGACGCCGGCATTGCTGGGCGCGGCGCGGGCGTTCTCGATGCTGCCGGAATAACCCTATCGATCCGGGAAACCGCGGGCTCACTGGGCGACGGACACCGGGGTCGCGCGCACTATCCGGCAGAGGTCCCGCGGGTCCATGGCCAGCAGCAAACCGCGTCGCCCCCCGTTGATATAGATTCGAGAAAGTTCTAGAATCGAGCTTTCGATAAATACCGGCATGGCACGGCGAACGCCCAGGGGAGACGTTCCGCCAATAAGATAACCGCTATGCCGACACGCTGTAATCGAATTGCAGGGGGAAATCGATTTAACCCCTAGAAATCGCGCCAGGCGTTTGGTGGAAACCTGGCGATCACCGTGCATTAACACGATGAGAGGGGATTCATGATCATCTTCCATGATCAAAGTCTTGATGATTTCGTGCTCGTCCATACCCAATGCCCGCGCGCTCTGGGCAACAGCGCTACTACCTTCCTCGTAGTTGAATCGATGTTCGGTAAAGGCAATGTCATGCTGACGCAATAATCTGATTGCCGCTGTGACCGCCTGTTTCTTTGCCATTGCGCGGACTCTTGCCGGGTCTGCCTTCCGCTTTGCAATCATGCCCCATTTGTTGCCGATAGCGGCAAACCTGCTTGGCCGACTGCGCCAATCCCCGACCACAATGCTCGGGGTCAACAACAATTATTGCCAGGAGATCATAACTCATGCATCGCTGCGGTCTACATCACGACCCGAGCGCGCCTTCGAGCGCTTCCGACCAGCAGACTCCTTCAGCGCCCTGCCCGGACCGGCGACGGTTTCTTCGGTTCTCGGCACTGACTCTTGGTCTGCTCGCCACTGGCCCGGCCCTGGCGCTCAACAGGGAGCGCTGTCTCGCGCTGTATTGCGCCAATACCGGTGAAACCCTGCGCTTGGTGTACTGGACACCCAGCGAGGGTTACATCAACGAGTCCATCCAGGAGTTCAGTTACGCCTTGCGCGACCATCGCAACGATATGGTCAAGCGCTTCGATACCAACCTGCTGGATGTGCTCCATGCCTTGCAGCTGAAACTGCAACCCACGCAGCCGATACACGCCCTCAGCGGCTATCGCTCACCCCAGACCAACGCCATGCTGCGCAGTCGCTCGCGGGCGGTGGCCAAGGAAAGCTATCACATGCACGCCAAGGCCATCGATATCCGTATGCCGGACCGTGATTTCAATACCCTGCATCGCACGGCCCTGTCCATGGAAGCCGGTGGTGTAGGCCGCTATCGCAATTCGCAATTCATTCACGTCGATACCGGTCCGGTCCGCCACTGGGGTTGAGATGCACCTCAACACCGCCGATCTGTGCGATGCGCATGCCGACCGACTGTGGATCGCCGAACCGATATTCCGCGATTTCGGCGCCCGGCAGGCCTTCCATGGCCTGGTGACGACGCTCCAGGTGTTCGAGGACAATTCCCTGGTCCGCGCCGCGCTGGAGGAACCGGGTGCGGGACGGGTGCTGGTGATCGACGGCGGTGGCTCGCTGCGCTGTGCCCTGGTCGGTGACCAGCTGGCCGCGCTAGCCGGGCGCAACGGCTGGACGGGTATCGTGGTTAACGGTTGCGTCCGCGATACGGCGCAACTGGGCGCCCTCGACATCGGCATCAAGGCGCTGGCGGCCCATCCGCTGCGCAGCCGCAAGCGGGGCCAGGGGGAGCGGGATGGCTCGGTGCGTTTCGCCGGCGTCTCGTTCCGCCCCGGCCAGTATCTGTATGCCGATGATGACGGCCTGATCGTCGCCGAGCAGGCCCTGCACCCGAGCTGAGGCCTGTCGGATGGTCCTCTAGCGGATCGCTCGGGGCCAAGGGATCGTCAAGCGGGCCGGTATCCGGGACGGGTTCCAGGATTCCCGCGCCCAGGCCATGACCGTGACGGCATCGGCTCGGTTCAGCTCGCCGGGCGGTTGCTGACCGAGAAACTCCAGCGCCGCCAGCAAGGAGGCTGCAGGCCGACCGTCGTCCAGGGCCGGAGCGCCGGTCTGCTTGCTGAGTTTGGCGCCCCGCGCATCCACTGCGACCGGAATATGCAGATAGCCGGGCGCGGTCGCGCCCAGCAGGATTTGCAGATAGCGCTGGCGCGGGGTCGAGTCCAGCAGATCGCTGCCGCGCACCACATCGGTAATCCCCTGCTCCGCGTCATCCACCACCACGGCCAGCTGGTAGGCGAACAGTCCATCGGCCCGTCGCAGCACGAAGTCGCCGACCTCGCTGGCCAGATGCTGCCGGTAATCCCCCTGCAAGCGATCCCGAAAACCGATGACCTCGTCGGGCACCCGCAAGCGCAGCGCCGCCGGTCGGTCGGTGCGGCGCGGTGCCTGGCGGCAGAGTCCCGGATAGATGCGACCATGAGGGCCGAGTGGCACCAACTCGGCCAATTCGCGGCGGCTGCAAGTGCAAGGATAGATCAGACCGGTGGTTTGCAGACGCTCCAGTGCCCACTCATAGCGCTCGATGCGATGGCTCTGATGGTCGACCGTGCCATCCCGAACCCGGTGGTGGCACTCCAGGCTGCGCAGAATGGCGTCACTGGCGCCAGCGACCACCCGCGGGGTATCGACATCCTCGATACGGACCAGCCACTCACCGCCGTGGCGACGCGCCTCCAGAAAACCCGCCAAGGCCGCGAGCAGGGAACCGAAATGCAAGGGGCCGGTAGGGGATGGCGCGAATCGACCGCGATACGCGGTCGATTCCGCTGACCGGGGTAGACTGGCAGTGCTCAGCGGCCGTGGCGTTTTTCCTGCAATTCTTGCAGCGTCTTGCACTCGATGCACAGCGTCGCCGTAGGACGGGCCTCCAGTCGCCCCAGACCGATCTCGGCACCGCAGGTTTCGCAGTAACCGTAATCGTCGCTGTCCAGCAGCGCCAAGGTATCGTCGATCTTGCGGATCAGCTTGCGTTCGCGGTCGCGGGTGCGCAATTCGATGGCGAATTCCTCTTCCTGGGATGCGCGATCCGTGGGATCGGGATGATTGGAGGAATCCCCCTGCATATGGTTGACGGTGCGCTCGGCACCCTCGACCAGTTGCCCGCGCCATTGCAACAGCAATGCACGAAAGTGCGCTTTCTGCGCCTCGCTCATGTACTCCTCGGTCACGCTAGGCTTGTAGGGCTCGAAGCCTGGCTCTACCGTTTGGCCGTCGGCTAAGGCCATCATGTCCTCTTCATAAATAGGGCGACAAAATTACTCTTATAGCAAAAACGATCGCATAGGGCAATTTGTAGTTGATTCAATCCGTTGCCCGACGCACTGCTCAGAGTTGCTCCTCCTGCCGACTGAATTCCCGCTCGGCCTCTTCGGGCCCCCCACGCAGTGCCGATGGGCTGAGGTGCAGCCCGGCCTTGCACAGCAAATGAGCGCTGATCGGCGCGGTAATGAACAGGAAAGCCAGAATCAGCAATTCGTGCAGACTCAGTTCTCCCTCGCTCAGGCTGAAGTGAATGCTGGAAGCCAGCAGCATGGCACCGATACCCAGGGTCGAAGCCTTGGTCGGTGCGTGCAATCGGGCAAAAAAGTCCGGCAGGCGAACCAATCCGATCCCGCCGACCAGCACGAAAGCCGCGCCTATCAATAGCAACACGGAGGTGATCAGTTCACTCATGGCACGATCCTCATTGCACGATATCGCCGCTGGTGATGTATTTGCAGGCGGCAATCGTGCCGATGAACCCCATCAGGGCGATCAGCAGAGCCGCTTCGAAAAACACGTTGCTGCCCAGATCGATGCCGAGCACCATCAGCAAGGCCACGGTATTGATGTACAGCTTGTCCAGGGCCATCACCCGATCGGGCAAACCGGGCCCGTGCCACAGACGCCAGGTCGTCATCAGCAAAGCCAAGCCGATGGCCGCATAGCTGATCAGGATCGCCAGTTGCAGAATCATTCGAATACCTCCAGCAGGCGGCGCTCGTAGCGCTGCTTGATTAGCGCGATCTGGGCCGCTTCATCGGTCACGTCGAGGCAGTGGATCAGCAGACGATGCCCCTCCGCGTCGAAACTGGTCGACACCGTGCCCGGCGTCAGGCTGATGGTATTGGCCAGCACGGTGATGGCGAATTCGTCGGTCAGGTCCAGCGGCAGCCAGATGAACCCGGAATGCACCTGTCGCGGCCGCATCAGAATGATGCGCGCCACCTCGATATTGGCGACCACGATGTCGTACAGCACCACCGCGAGGTAGCCGACCAGACGAAACGGCTTGCGCCAGCGGGTGCGCTCCGGCCAGAAGCGGGCCGTGAACCAGGGTATGGTCAGGCCCAGTATCGCTCCCAGCACGATATGGCCCGGCTCCACGCTATTGACCAGCAGCAGCCAGGTCAGCAGCAGCACGATGCTCAGCACGGGTTGGGGCAACCAATGAAATCGCGGTACCATGGGTCATTCCTCCAGCCGGGTCCGCCATTGATCGATGTGGTCACGGCCCAGCACCTGCTCGATGTACTCCCCCGGCTGCCCGAGTTGGCGCGCGGTGGCCTCGGCAAAGCCGGTCACCGGACTGCCCAGCGCCACCAGCAGGGGACTCAGCGCCAACAGGGCGAGCGCCGGCGTCGATTGCCATAGGGAAGCCGGACGGGGCGTCACCGCCAGCCCGCTCTCGACCCCCCAGAACAGGGCACTGCCGCTGCGGCTCAGGGCCACGACACCGAGCAGACTGGTGCTCAGTATCACCCCCCAGCTCCAACCGCCGGCCACACCCTCGCCGGCCGCCTGCAAGATCATCAGCTTGGCCAGAAAACCGCTCAAGGGCGGCAGTCCGGTCAAGGCCGCCGCGCCGCCGAAAAACAGCACCCCCAGCAGCAGGGGCTGAGCAACCCCGGGTGCCGGCGTCATGTCCAGGCCACCCCGCTGACGACCGATCAGATCGGCCAGCAGAAACATGCCGGCCGTCACCAGCGTGGTATGGATCATGTAAACCAGCGCCGCCGTCAGACCGATTTCGCTGAACAGACCGACCGCGACCAGCAGCGTACCGACCGAGACCACCACGAAATAGGCCAGCTGCTGGCGCAGATTGCGGCTGGACAACACGCCCAGGGTACCCGCGATCAGCGTGGCCAGGGCCAGCGGCAACACCCAGGGATCGGCCACATTCGCCACCACCCCGGCTTGCGGGCCGAAGATCAGCGTGTAGACCCGGATGATCGAATAAATACCCACTTTGGTCATGATGGCAAACAGCGCGGCAACCGGCGCGCTGGTGCTGCCATAGGCTTTGGGCAACCAGAAATACAAGGGCAACAGGGCGGCCTTGAGCGCGAACACCACCAGCAGGATCAGGCCACTGGCCCGCAGCAGGCCGCTGTCGGCCGGATCGGCGGTGGCGACCCTGAGCGCCAGGTCGGCCATATTGAGGGTGCCGGTGATGCCATACAGCACGCCGACGGCGAACAGGAACAAGGTCGATCCGGCCAGATTAAGCACCACATAGTGCAGGCCGGCCCGGGTCACGCGCCTGCCTCCACCGTGCAGCAGCAGACCGTAGGAGGCGATCAACAGGATCTCGAAGAACACGAACAGATTGAACAGATCGCCGGTCAGAAAGGCACCGTTCAGACCGAACAGCTGGAACTGGAACAGCGCATGGAAAAAGCTGCCGCGCTCATCGACCTCGGTGCTGACCGCATACAGCAGACTGCCCGTGGCCACCAGCGCGGTTAGCAGCAGCATCAGGGCGCTGAGTCGATCCAGCACCAGGACGATGCCAAAGGGTGGCAGCCAGTTACCCAGATGGTAGGTCCGGTAACTGCCATCGACGACGCTGATGAACAGCCACACGCCGACCAGCAGCAACAAGCCGGTCACGGTCAGGCCGATCCGGCGCTGGACGGCCAGTGGCCTGACCAGCAACTGCACGATGCCGGCCAGCAGCGGCAGCAACACCGCCAGGAACAGACCATGCATCATTGCCGCGACTCCTGGCCATCGACATGATCCGTGCCGAGATCGACCCGGGCCTTCAAAGCCAGGACCACCACGAAGGCGATCATGCCGAAGCCGATCACGATGGCCGTGAGCACCAGGGCCTGCGGCAGCGGGTCGGCATAACCGCCTTCCAGCAATCCGATCACCGGCGGCAGGCTGCTGGTCAAGCGGCCCATCACGAACAGGAACACGTTGACCGCGTAACCCAGCAGGATCAGTCCGAGTATCACCGGAAAGGTGCGGGCACGCAGCAACAGATAGACACCACAGCCCGTCATCAGGCCGAGGCTGATTGCGACCAGAGCTTCCAAATCAGGCACTCCCTCGGGATGAATCGGCGCGCGCCACATGGGCGGCGGCGCCGAGATGATGGATGATCATCAGCACCACCGCCACCACGGTCAGAAACACGCCCAGATCAAAGGCGATCACGCTGGCCACTTCGAACTTACCCACCACCGGCCAGTGCAGATAAGTGAACGCCGAGGTCAGGAACGGGTAACCCACCACCCAGCTGCCCAGTCCGGTCAGCACGGCGCACAGCAGGCCAATGCCGATCAGCTTGCTGTAATCGACCGGCAACCGCTCCCGGGTCCAGACCACGCCACCGGCCAGATACTGCAAGATGATGGCCAGCGCCGCCACCAGGCCGGCGATGAACCCGCCGCCGGGCAGATTATGGCCACGCAGAAAGATATACGCCGCGACCAGCAGCATCAGCGGCAGCGCTGGCTGAGCAATGGTACGTAACATCAGTGGCTGCGGATCGATCGACCAGGGACGCCCTTGGGGGTCATGAGGCAAGCCTTGCAGGGCCAGTCCCTTGAGCATGGCGAATATGCCCAGGGCGGCGATGCCCAGTACCGCGATCTCGCCCAGGGTATCGAAGCCGCGGAAGTCGACCAGAATCACGTTGACCACATTGGTACCACCGCCACCGGGCACGCTGTTGGCCAGAAAGTAATCGGAAATGCTCTGCAACGGTCGGGTGAGCACCCCCCAGGCCAGCGCCGCCACGCCCAGACCGGCCACGCCGGCGATCAGGCCATCGCGCCAGCGACGCCCGGGCGACGACTCCTGCGGCGACTGCTGGGGGAGAAAATACAGGGCCAGCAGCAGCAGCACGATGGACACCATCTCCACCGACAGCTGGGTGAGCGCCAGATCGGGCGCCGAGAAATGGACGAAAGCCAGCGCCACGATCAGTCCCACCACGCTGATCAGGATGATCGCGATCAGGCGCTGCCGATGCAGCAGCACGGTGCCCAGGGTCGCCACGGCCAGAATCAGCGCGACGATCAGCGACAACCCGTCCAGCGACTGCATGCCCACCGGTCCGAGCAGCGTGCCGCTGGCCAGCAAGGCCAGGCCGGCCGGCACCAGGGTGGCGATCACCAGCAACAGCAGATAGCGCTGCAGGGAGCCATTCTCCATGCGCCGGGTCAGCTCGCCACAGAGGTGGATCAGGCCGGCCAGCAGCCGATCGAAGATCCGCTTGCCCTCGGGCAGGGGATGGCGCTCATGGAGGCGGAAAAACCAGTGTCGACAGACATAGACGACCACGCCGCCGGCCGTTGCGGTCATGCTCATCATCAGGGGCAGGTTGAACCCGTGCCAGATATGCAGGCTGTACTCCGGCAGCGGAATCGGCCCGAGTACGCTGGCGGCGGCCACCGCCAGCAGCGGACCGACGATCAGAGCAGGCACCGTGCCCACCGCCAGGCACAGGGCGGTCAGGATCTCGACCGGGATCTTCATCCAGCGCGGCGGTTCGTGCGGGGTGCGCGGCAGATCCACCGGCTCGCCATTGAAGAATACATCGTGGATGAAGCGGATCGAATAGGCTACCGAGAAGATGCCGGCCAGGGTGGCGAGACCGGGCAACACCCAATGATAGACCGGTCCATCACTGATCAGCAGGGTTTCGGTGAAGAACATCTCCTTGCTGAGAAAGCCGTTGAGCAACGGTACCCCGGCCATGGCCGCCGCCGACACCATGGCCAGCGCGGCGGTATAAGGCATGTATTTGATCAGGCCATTGATACGGCGCATGTCGCGGGTACCGCACTCGTGGTCGATGATGCCGGCGGCCATGAACAGCGAGGCCTTGAAGATGGCGTGGTTGATGATGTGGAACACCGCCGCCACCTCGCTCATCGGCGTGCCCATGCCGAGCAGCAGGGTGATCAGACCCAGATGGCTGAGGGTGGAATAGGCCAGCAAGCCCTTGAGGTCATGCTTGAGCAGGGCCACGTAGGCCCCGAGTACCAGGGTGATCAGCCCCATGGTGCTGACGATGTAGAACCACGGGTCGGTGCCGGCCAGGGCCGGGAACAGCCGCGCCATCAGGAAGATACCAGCCTTGACCATGGTCGCCGAGTGCAGATAGGCGCTGACCGGGGTGGGCGCGGCCATGGCATGCGGTAGCCAGAAATGAAACGGGAACTGGGCCGATTTGGTCATCGCCCCGAGCAGGACCAGGATCAGGGTGGGCAGGTACAGTGAGTGATTCTTGATCTCCTCGCCAGCGGCCAGCACGGCGGACAGTTCATAGCTGCCGACGATATGGCCCAGCAGCAGAATACCGGCGAACAGCGCCAACCCGCCCCCGCCGGTGATCGCCAGGGCCATGCGCGCGCCCTGCCGGGCATCGGGGCGATGTTTCCAGTAACCGATCAGCAGAAAGGAGCTGAGGCTGGTCAGCTCCCAGAATATCAGCATCAGCAACAGATTCTCGGTCAGCACGATGCCGAGCATGGCGCTCATGAATAGCAGCAGAAAGCTGTAGAAGCGCGGTATCGGCTCCGCTTCCGATAGATAGTAATTGGCGTACAGCACGATCAGCAGGCCGATGCCGAGTATCAGCACGGCAAACAGCAGGCCCAGTCCATCCAGGCGAAAGGTGAAGTTCAGACCGAACTGCGGCAGCCACTGGACCCCGCCGACCAGCACCTCACCGGCGAATACCGCCGGCATCTGGGTGATCAGCAGCAGCAGCGCCGACAGCGTGACGCCACCGGCCAGCCAGGCGCTCCAGCGCGGACGCTCATGGAACAATGCCGGAAGCAAGGCCCCGCACAAGGGCAGCAATATGATGATCGCGAGGGTCATGGTTCGTTGTTATTACTGTAAAAAAACTCCCTACGACATGGAGGACATGACAATGATTAAAGATCGCGTTTGTCGCTTCACTTTACCATTACTTGTTCGACGATATCATCTGATCCGGGCAGTGTCATCGACCCAGAACGATCGGTGTGCTCAGCAAGCACGAATATCATTGGCTCCTAATCGGCAAGGCCGCCGAGTAGACCCGTCTCACGGAAATAGCGTTCCGCACCCGGATGCAAGGGCGCCGTCAGCCCCTCTCCGGCCATCGCCTCAGGATCCAGCAGCGCCAGCGCCGGATGCGCCCGTTGCAGCTCTTCCAGATGACCGAATACCGACTCGACCAGGGTATGGACGATGCGCTCGGACAAGCCGGCCCGCGCCACCAGGGTCGCCTTGCCGCCGAAAGTGGCGATCGGATCGGGGTTGTTGCGATACATTCCGCCGGGAATCGTGGTATGCACGTAATAGGGCTGGGTATCGACCAGTGCATCGACCGCCGGCCCCGCCACCGGGATCAGCCGCGACTCGCAGGTGGTGGTGGTTTCCAGAACCGAACGGTTGGGATGGCCCACGATGAACACGATGGCGTCCACCAGGTTGTCGCACAAGGCCACGGTCTGCCAGCCCGGTTCGAACTCGGTCAGTGCGGCGAACTCGTCACGTCGCCAGCCCGGAGTATCCAGCAACAGCTCGGTGGTAGCGCGCTGGCCCGAGCCCAAGGGGCCGATATTGACCCGCCGCCCCTTCAGATCCTCCAGCTCAACAATACCGTCATCGGCTCGGACCACCACGGTGTAGGCCTCGGTGTGCAGTGACAGGATCGACCTCAGATCAGGGTCCGGTCCCACCGCGACGAATGCCGCGCTGCCATGAAAAGCATGGTACTGCCAGTCGGACTGCACGATCGCCAGGTCGACGTCCCCGTTGCGCAAGGCTTGCAGATTGTCGATGGAACCCTCGCTATTGCGCGGGATGCAGCCGATGCCATGCTCGGGACGCTGGCGGTTGAGCAGATTACAGATGGCGACCCCGGTGGGATGGTAGACTCCGTCGAGTGCGCCGGTACCCAGGGTAATCAAGGGGGTATCGCTGGCCTGAACACCGGCACTCAGCACGATCATCAAGCCGGTAAACACCCAAGTCGATAACCACCGGGCCATGCAATCTCCTCGGTTTAGCCTATCATTAGGAATATTCGCGGCATTCTAACACTGTCAAGCCGACAAAAAATTGGTTTATCATTGTCGTCAACGCCAATACCGCCACCGGCAATAATGGCGTGAATCCAAGCTCCAAACAGCGAACCCAGGAGGATACACAATCTCATGAAACATCTCGCACTCGCTACTCTGACCACGGCATTACTTGCCGCAGCCTCGGCAACACCCGTCGTCGCCCAGGACAAGTTCATCAACATCGGCACCGGCGGCCAGACCGGCGTGTACTACGCGGTCGGGCAATCCATCTGCCGACTGGTCAACCGCGAAACCGGCGCGCACGGCATCCGCTGCACGGCACCCTCGACCGGTGGCTCGGTGGCCAATCTGAACGCCATCCGGGCCGGCGAACAGGAAATGGGCGTGGCCCAGTCCGACCAGCAGTTCAACGCCTTGAATGGCGTGGGCGCCTTCGAGGCGCAAGGCCCCTTCGAAGAGTTGCGGGCGGTATTCGCGGTGCATCCGGAACCGTTCACGGTACTGGCCCGCGCCGATTCCGGCATCAGAACCTTCGATGATCTCAAGGGCAAGCGGGTCAACATCGGCAACCCCGGCTCCGGCCAGCGCGCCACCATCGAGGTGATCATGGGGCTGCGCGGCTGGACCCGCGGCGATTTTTCGCTCGCCTCCGAGTTGGGCGCCGCCGAGCAGTCCCAGGCCCTGTGCGACAATCGGGTCGATGCCATCGTCTACGTGGTGGGCCACCCCAACGGCTCGATCCAGGAAGCCACCACGTCCTGCGAGACCCTGGTGATACCGGTCACCGGTGACGATATCGACCATCTGGTCGGCGACAATCCGTACTACGCCAAGGCGACGATCCCGGGCGGCATGTACACGGGCAATCCCGACGACATCGAGACCTTCGGCGTGGCCGCCACCTTCGTCTCCTCGACCAATGTCGATGAAGACACCATCTACCAGGTGGTCAAGGCCGTGTTCGAAAACTTCGACCGTTTCAAGCAACTGCATCCGGCGTTTGCCAATCTGACCCCCGAGGGCATGATGCGCAACGGCCTGTCGGCTCAGCTGCACGCGGGTTCGGAGCGGTATTTCAAGGAACAGGGCTGGATGTAAGCCCGATTCCACCGGCCGGGCCCTGGCCCGGCCACCCTCCCACCGACGGACGGCCACCATGACTCCACTTCGGACTACCAGCCAGGGAGGAGACAGTTAATGAAACAGGGCTTCGGATTTACCGGTTGCGGGCTGTTGCTGGCCGCTGTACTCGGCACCACCGCACTGCCCGCCACCGCCACCGAAATCACCATCGGCACTGCCAGTCGGGCCGGAATCTACTTCCAGGTCGGTCGGGCGATGTGTCGGCTGATCAACTACGGCAGCGCCGATCACGGCCTGCGCTGCGAACCTCTGGCCACCGACGGTTCGATCGCCAATTTGCGCAGTCTGCAAGCCGGTGAACTCGACCTGGCGGTGGTCCAGTCGGACTGGCAATACCATGCCGGTCAAGGCACCGGCCCGTTTCGGGATAGCGGGCCGAACCAGGAACTACGGGCCTTGTTCTCGGTGCATGGCGAGCCGTTCACGCTGGTGGCGCGGGTCGATTCCGGGATCGAAAGCCTGGACGACCTAGTCGGCAAACGGGTCAATATCGGTAACCCCGGCTCCGGCCAGCGCGCCACCATGGAGGTGGTCATGGCGGCCAAGGGCTGGACCCGCGGCAGCTTCGCCCTGGCCAACGAACTGTCGGCCGCGGAGCAATCCATGGCGCTGTGCCATGACCGGGTCCAGGCCATGGTCTACACCGTCGGTCATCCTAATGATTCGGTCAACCAGGCGGTGGATCTGTGCGATGCCGTGGTGGTGGAGGTCAGCGACCCCACCATCGACGAACTGGTCGCCGGCAACCCCTACTATGCCTATATGGATATCCCGGGCAGGCTGTACCCGAACAACCCGGACCCGGTCCGCAGCTTCGGCGTCAAGGCCACCGTCGTCGCCACCACCCGCTTGGACGAGGCCAGCGCCTATGCCATAGTACGAACGGTATTCGACGAACTGGATACCTTTCGCACCCTGCACCCGGCGTTCATGGCGCTGGCTCCGGCCGAGATGATCAGCGACGGCCTGTCGGTCCCCTTGCATCCGGGGGCCGAGCGTTACTATCGCGAACAGGGATGGCTGCCGGATTGATCCGGTCCCGACCACGTTATCAGCCGATGAACAAGAACGAGGAATCAGCAGAATGAGTGCAGAACAAGGCGGTAAAGCCGGCAAGTCGGAGCAGGAATTGCAGGATCTGGTGGCGCAAGTCGATACCGGCGCACGAAGTCCCGGCGGGCTTACGGAGAAGTTCATTCTCAGTGTGGCCGCAACTTGGTCGCTGTTTCAACTCTGGATCGCCTCGCCGCTGCCGTTCATGGTCGGTTTCGGGGTGTTCAACGACACCGAAGCCCGCTCGATACACCTCGCTTTCGCGGTATTCCTGGCGTTTCTGGCCTATCCCGCGCTGAAACGCTCGCCGCGCCATTACATCCCGCTCCAGGATTGGGTGATGGCGCTGGTAGGTGCTTTCTGCGCCGCTTATCTGTTCCTGTTCTACGAGGCCTTGTCGGGCCGCCCCGGTGCCCCGATCACCCAGGACATCGTGGTCGCCTGCGTGGGCATGGTGTTGCTGCTGGAAGCCACCCGCCGTGCGCTGGGCCCGCCGCTGATGATCGTGGCCATGGCGTTTCTGGCCTATACCTTCCTCGGGCCCTACATGCCGCAGATCATCGCCCATCGAGGCGAAAGCCTGGCTTCGGTGGCCAATCACCAGTGGATCACGACCCAGGGCGTGTTCGGCATCGCGCTAGGGGTCTCGACCAGTTTCGTGTTCCTGTTCGTGCTGTTCGGCGCCCTGCTGGACAAGGCCGGCGCCGGCAACTACTTCATCAAGGTAGCGTTCTCCCTGCTCGGGCACTATCGTGGCGGTCCGGCCAAAGCCGCCGTGGTCGCCTCGGCCATGACCGGCCTGATCTCCGGCTCCTCGATCGCCAATGTGGTCACCACCGGCACCTTCACCATCCCGATGATGAAACGGGTCGGCTTCTCGGCGGAAAAGGCCGGGGCGGTGGAGGTGTCGAGCTCGGTCAACGGCCAGATCATGCCGCCGGTGATGGGCGCGGCCGCCTTTCTGATGGTCGAGTACGTCGGCATCAGCTATTTCGAGGTGGTCAAGCACGCGTTTCTGCCGGCCACGATTTCCTACATCGCCCTGGTCTACATCGTCCACCTGGAGGCCCTCAAGGCCAATATGAAGGGCCTGCCGCGGGCGGTGGTACCCAAGCCCTGGGTGCAACGCGTCATGGGCTTTCTGCTCGGCTTCATCGCCCTGTGCGTGCTGTCGGTGGCGGTCTATTACGGCATCGGCTGGCTGAAGCCTGCTTTCGGCGATGCCGCCGCCTGGATTCTGGCCGGCGCCCTGGCCGTCATCTATGTCGCCTTGCTCATTCTGGCCGCCCGCTATCCGGAATTGGAGATCGATGACCCCAAGTCCGCACTCATCCGCCTGCCGGCCCCCGGCCCGACCATCAAGTCCGGCCTGCATTACGTCCTGCCGGTGATCGTGCTGGTCTGGTGTCTGATGGTCGAACGGCTGTCGCCCGGACTGTCGGCCTTCTACGCCACGGCCCTGATGATGTTCATCCTGCTGACCCAGCGGCCGCTACTGGCCCTGTTCCGTGGCGAAGGCGGCCTCGGTGGCCAGGTGGCGCGCGGCGTCAAGGAGTTGATCGAGGGTCTGATCGCCGGCGCCCGCAACATGATCGGCATCGGTATCGCCACCGCCACCGCTGGCATCATCGTCGGCGCGGTGTCGCAGACCGGTGTCGGTTCCGCCCTGGCCGAGGTAGTGGAAATCCTCTCCATGGGCCACATCATGCTGATCCTGATCCTGACCGCCGTGCTCAGCCTGATCCTGGGCATGGGTTTGCCGACCACCGCCAACTACATCGTGGTATCGTCGCTGCTGGCTCCGGTCATCGTCACCCTGGGCATCCAGAACGGGCTGATCGTGCCGCTGATCGCGGTCCATCTATTCGTGTTCTACTTCGGCATCATGGCCGATGTCACGCCACCGGTGGGCCTGGCCTCGTTCGCCGCGGCGGCCGTCTCCGGCGGCGACCCGATCCGCACCGGCTTCCAGGCCTTCTACTACAGCATGCGCACCGCGGCCCTGCCCTTTCTGTTCATCTTCAACACCGATCTGCTGCTGATCGATGTCGGCTGGCTGCAAGGCATCTTCGTGTTCATCGTCGCCACCGTGGCCATGCTAATCTTCGCGGCCTCCATGCAGGGCTATTTCTTCACCCGCAGCCGGATCTACGAGTCGGTGCTGCTGCTGCTGGTGGCCTTCACCCTGTTCCGGCCCGGCTTCTGGATGGACATGATCGTGCCACCGTATAACGAAGTCCCGCCTGTCGAGCTGCAACGGGTCGCCAGCGAGGTACCACCCGGCCAGGAACTACGCTTGCATATCGACGGGGTCAACGATATCGGCGATCCGATCTCCTTCGTGGCCATCCTGCGCCTGCCCGATGGAGTGACCGGTGGCGAACGACTGGAGAACGCCGGGGTCGAATTCATCGAGATGGACGGCCAGTTGATGGTTGACAGCGTGGCCTTCGGCAGCGTCGCCCAGCGGGCCGGGCTGGACTGGGATCAGGTCGTCAGCGGGGTACTGATCCCCAATCCGCAGCCCTGGAAGGAACTGATGTACATCCCGGCCCTGTTCGTGCTGGGGCTGATCATCCTGGCCCAGCGGGCGCGGCACCGGAAGACCTCGGAACCCGTGACCGCCTGAACCACCCGCCGCGGGGTCCGCCCCGCGGCCTTGACGGAGCCTGACCGCATGTACAAAGACATTCTGGTGCCTGTCGATACCAGTGACGAAATGGCTTGGCGCAAGCCGCTGGAGGCCGCCGTCGCCCTGGCCCAGCTATGCGGCGCCCAGCTGCACGTGATGGCCGTGGTACCCAGCCTCAAATCCTCCCTGGTCGGCAGTTTTTTTCCGGCCGATTTCGAGCAGAAGATGCATGAAAAAGCCAGTACGGAACTGCACGAGTTCGTGGCCCAGCATGTACCGCCGGAGCTGACCGTGCAGACGGTCATCGCGGTGGGCACGATTTACGAGGAAATCATCCACTATGCCGATCAACTCAAGTGCGATCTGATCATCATGGGGCGCAGCAGCTCGCACCGCACCAGCTTCCTGCTTGGTCCGAATGCGTCCCGGGTGATGCGTCACGCCAAAACCTCGGTGCTGGTCGCGCACTGAGCCCACCGCGCGACTCTTCAGGCTGTCTCCTTGGGCAGCCTTCCCCCGCCATGACCATCGCACCGTTAACGGCGGCAGGGTACAATGACCGACACCACAGACAGTACCGCAAGGGCTGCTGCGAGATTTCTTGAACGCTTATTCGGAGTCAATCATCATGCGAGTATTGCGCAGCACCGTGCAGCGCTTCGGTACCCTGGACCCCTGGCCCCTGTCCGCCGGCAAGGCATTCCTTGTCAGCCTGATCCTCACCGGCTGCACGGCGACCAGCGTACCGCCGGCACAGGCTCTGGAGCAGGGCCAGCGGTTCCAGGACTGGACCGTCGGCTGCGAACGCCTGCCTGGCATGGACCGGGAACGCTGCTTCATCTTTCAGACCGTCGTCAATCAGGACAATGACGAACCGGTACTGCAAATGGCCATCGGCTACCTGCCACTGGAGAATGGTCAGGAACAGCCAGCGGGCCTGCTGACCCTGCCGCTGGGTGTGGCGTTGCCACCGGGCATCGGTATCCGGGTCGATCAGAACGAACCCATCCGTCTCCAGTACGAGCGTTGCGTCCCGACCGGCTGCATCGCGGGCTTTCCCCTGAACGATCAGCTCATCAACCAGTTCAAGCGGGGGGTCACGGCGGAAATCCGGGTCCATGACGGGGTCCAGGCCGTCGCGCTGCCAGTCTCGTTACGCGGCTTTACGGCCGGTTTCGACGCCCTGCGCTGAACTCCCTCACCGGTCGCGCTCGAATACCGCGATTGACTCGACATGGGCGGTATGTGGAAACATATCCATCACCCCAGCCCGGGTCAGGCGATACCCGTGCTGATGCACCAGAACGGCAGCATCGCGCGCCAGGGTGGCTGGATGGCAGGAGACATAGACCATGCGTCGCGGTGCCAGTGCGGCTAGCGGCGCGATCATCGCCAGGGCGCCGGAACGCGGGGGGTCCAGCAGCACCTGGTCGTAGGGTTGCCGGTACCAAGCTTGCCCGGTGACCTCGCGGCTCAGATCGGCGACCTGGAAATTGGCATTGCCCACCCCGTTATGTCTGGCATTGGTCTGTGCCCATTCGACCAGGCTACCGTCTCCTTCCACACCCACCACCTGTGTGGCGCGGCGTGCCAGCGCCAGGGTGAAGTTGCCCAGCCCGCAGAACAGATCCAGGATCCGCTCGTGCGGCTGCGGGTCGAGCAGTTCCAGGGCCTGACTTACCATGAGCCGATTGAGCCCGTTGTTGACCTGAGTGAAATGATAGGGCAGGAAGCACAGTTCGAGATCGTATTCTGGTAGCCGGTAGCTGAGCCGAGCGTCCTCCGGCCACAAGGCATGGCTGCTGGCCGGCCCCTCGGGCTGTAGCCAGATCTGGATGGCGTGCCGCTGGCCGAAGGACCGCAGGCATTCCAGATCGGCCAGCGTTGGCGTAGCCAGTACCCGGAAGCTGAGCGCTACGGCTTCATCTCCGACCGCCACTTCGATTTGCGGCAAGCGTTGCGCGATGCTCAGTCCGCCGATCAGCTTGCCCAGCGGGGCCAGCAGACCGCCGACTCGGGAATGCAGCACCTCGCAGTGGGTCAGATCGGCCACGAACGGCTTCTCGCGCTCACGAAAACCGACCAGCACCCGGCCTTTCTTGGCCACATACTTGACCCCCAGCCGGGCCTTGTGGCGGTACCCCCAATACTGGCCGATCAAGGGCGGCAGAATGGTATCGGGCTTGACATGTGCGATCCGGTCCAGATTGCTCAGCAGCCAGTCCTGCTTGTAGTCGATCTGCCGTCCGGCGGCCAGATGCTGCAAGCCGCAACCGCCACAAACGCCGAAGTGGGCGCAGCCAGGCTCGACCCTATCCGGGCTGGTTTCGAGCAGCCGCAGCAAGCGCCCTTCGTCGTACTGGCTATGTCGGCCCGTATAGCGAAACTCGACCGTCTCGCCTGGCAAGGCATCATGGATGAATACCGCCTTGCCATCGATCCGAGCGATACCACGTCCATCATGGGCAAGATCCTCGATACGGGCGCGGAACTCCTCTTCGGGGAGCCTGGTTCGCCGCCGCCGCTGTCTCATTCCACAGGCCAGGCGTCGAGAAAAGCATTCAGATGAGTTTGTCCGGCACCGGTCAGCACCTCGCGCAAGCTCTGGCATTCGGCTCGATAAGATGCCTCGTCCAGACGACCGCGCATGAGTTCGAAGCGCAGATAGACCAGGTAGGTGTTGAGCACATCGGTCTCGCAATACGCGCGAATCGCCGGCAGTCTGTCATCCTGCCAGGCTTCCCATACCCGGCTACCGTCCATGCCCAGTTTGCCCGGCAAGCCCAGCAGCGTGGCGATGTCGTCCAACGGGGCGTTGGCCCGCGGGCTGTAATTGGCCAATACATCCATCAGATCGATGTGCCGCCACTGAAACCGGTTCAGGTAATTATTGAAGCGAAACTCGCGAAACTTGTGATCTTCACGGTCGCCGACTTCCCAATAGCGGGGAGCGCTGACACCATGCAGCAGGGCGCGATAATGCAGTACCGGCAGGTCGAAATTGCCCCCGTTCCAGGATACCAGCACCGGGGTCCAGCGATCGATGCCCTGAAAGAACAACCGGATCAGCGTTGCCTCGTCATCGTCGGGACTGCCGATCGAGGTGACGCGGGGCGATTTGCCGGGTTCGCGCACCACCACCGAAATCGCCACCACCCGATGCAGGTACAGGCGTAGGAAATCGCTGCCCTCGGTCTCCTGGCGACGCTTCTGCTGCATCGCCTTGACCGTGTCCGCGTCGCTCAGCCCATCGAGCCCGTAGAGCCGCTGACCGCCAGCCACGTCCGGTATGGTCTCGATGTCGAATACCACCAGATGATCGGGCAGGCTCATTTCTGCCGCCAGCTGCCGCCGGACTGGTACCACCAGCCGGGTCGCGCGTTGCCGATCCAGCGCTGGGCAAACACCTCGCGGATCTGGCTTTCCCACTCGGGCCGGCCGTTCGCCAGTGCAATCTCGCGATAAATCGCCTGCCGATCCTGATTCTCCTGCTCGACCAGTTGCTGCACCTGATTGCGCTGGTTCAAGGGCACGGCTTCCAGGCTGCGTACCGCCACCATGCCGTCGGCGGTCAGTCCCACCGCTCCGCTGTCGTATAGCGGGCGCAGGCGCTCGAAGCGGGCGGTCAGCGACTGCTTGAGCCGCTCGATGGCCGGCGTGGAGATGCTGATGTCGGCCTGTTGGGCAACCGCCGGGCGCACCACCACGGCCAGCGCCCGGGCCACCATCTCGACCACGACCGACTGTGCCGGCTCGGGCTCGGTTGCCCGCGGGGTACGATTCCGCGGTTCTGTCGGTCCGGACGAACCGCTGGCCGGGGCCTGCTGCCCCCAGACATCCTCGATGATGCGATCCGCGGCCTGCTCTACCGCCGCGGCCGGAAAATACACGTTGATGGTCACGCAGGCGGCCAGCAGCAGTACCAGCAGCCCCCCTCCACTACCCAGCAATGTTCGACTCATGATGCATTCCTTCATTCAATGACCAGCCTCATTCGACAATCGGCCCCTCGCTGCGCGCGGCTGCCTGCAGTCGGGCCAGCAATTCGTGCCAGTCCACCTGACGGTTATACCCAATCACATCAAGGCGCGGCAAGCCGCTGCCTTCGATCAGATAATAACCTTGACCGCCAGGTTCGGGTCCTATTCCACGCATTTCGCATACCCCGGCCGACAAGCGGCAACCCACGCCCAGCCGGCGATAGCCGAAATCCTCGAACAGACTGAGAAAGACTCGGGATACCGCGCCCGCGGCCCCGGTGCCGCCCAGATCGGAGATCATCTCGACAGCGCGCTGACTGATGCGGCGGCGCGAGCGATCCCCCTCGGGGGTATGCAGAAAGGCATCGAAGCGGACCGGCTGCCAGTCGACCAGATGCAGATCGCGCACCTGACCACTCAGCTTGCCTTCGATCCGGCCGATATCGAAGGTCTCGGTCAGGGTCCGCAGGTCCAGCTGGAACAGTTCGATATCGGCCTGCAACTGCGGTGTATCCCCCAGCACTTCGTCCAGCGCCAGATTGGCGATGGTCACATCACCGTCGAACACCCTGACCAGCAGGGCGCCATCGACATCGATACGCCGATCCCGATAGCGAACTTGCGGAATCACCCCTGCCAGCGTACCCGCCAACGGCGGCCAGCCCAGGGCGGCGCTCAGCGCTTCCATGGACACGGCCTGCAAGCGTCCACCGAAACGCAGTTGCACGGCATTGCGCAGATCGCCCAGATGGAGCTGTTGCAGCAGCAACGCGCCATCCAGCACCGGTATCCGGGTGGTCTGCCGCAAACGCAGCTCACCATCATGGCTCTCGAAAGCCAACTCGGCGGCGCCGATCGGCATGCGATACAGTTGGCCGCCCCTCCAGTACAGACCGCTGTAGCGTGGTTCGGGGCCGGGATTGAGCACCACATCGCCCCGCAGACCCGTCAGACTGAAGCGGTCGCGCCTGTCCTCCAGCGATACCTCGACCAAGCGCAGCTCCAGGGCTTCGATCCCGGCGGGGGTCAGCCGGAGCCGGCCGGTCAGGCTGCCACGGCTGTCCAGGTCGGCCACTACCCCATCACCCAGCCAGGGTTGCAGATAGGTCTGCTGGAACCCGGGTAGCTCGGCCTCGAATGATTCGATGCTGACACCTTGCAACCAGGGTGTCGCCCGAGTATTCACAGCCAGACTGGCCTGGGCACGCAACACCCCCGGGTGCTGCCAGTGGAGTCGCTCCACGGTCAATGCCTGGTTCCGCCAGCGACCACTCGCGCTCAGCTGCACCGGCGCGTCATCCGGGGACTGCTGCCAGTACATCGGCGCCAGATACAGCTCACCCTGAAGCAGGCGCAGCTCGGCGGTGATCGTCCCGTCCACCTGCCAGCGGCCGTTCAGATCCAGGCCCAAGCGCTCGGCCGCATATTGACCGCCGGCGGCGGAAAAGCGCAACGCTCGGCTGTTCGCGCTGAGTTCGGCCTGTTCCAGGCTGGCGCCGGTACCCCGCAAGCGCAACTCGCCACCGAGCTGGCCGGCACTTTCATCCAGAGCCAGCCAGTGGTTCAGCATCCGCGGACCGAGCTGATCGACGGACAGCATCAGCGACCACTGCTGCCGTGCCCACTCGGCACTCAGGTCCAGCTCCGCTTCACCCCAGAGCAACTCGGGCAGTGCCAGTCGCCAGGCGGATTCGGAGGGTCGATATTCCAGCTTTCCCCGTCCGCTGAGTGGAGCGTGATCCAGCGCCACGGCATCGATACCCAGCTCGGGACAGTGCCAGTCCGAGGATGCGATGGTCAGTCGCGGACAGTGGAGTACCAGCTGCTCGACCACCAGCGTACCGTCGGCTGTTCGCAAGTCACCGATACTCAGGCGCGCGGCTGGCCGGTCCGTCGCCACTTGCAGTTGCGCTTCGACCTGCTGGGCCTGCCAGCCGGAGCCGCTGAGCTGATCGAAACGGACTTGCAGGCTGATCGCCTCGGCGGACGATGTGGCAAGCAGCAGGGCCAGTACCGGTCCGCACCGGCACGAATACGACTCAATGATCGGGAAACACTCCCGTGGACAGATAGCGATCACCACGGTCGCAGATAATGGCCACGATCACCGCATTGTCGAGTTCACGGCTCAGCCGCAAGGCGGCATGCATCGCTCCGCCCGAGGATATGCCGGCGAAAATGCCCTCTTCGGCAGCCAAACGCCGGGTCATATCCTCGGCCTCCTGCTGATTGACGTCGATGATACGATCGACCCGATCAGGCTCGAAAATGCGGGGCAGATAGGCGGGCGGCCAGCGGCGGATACCGGGAATATTGGATTCCCCCTCGGGCTGCACGCCAATGATCCGGATCGTCGGGTTCCGTTCCTTGAGATAGCGGGATACCCCCATGATGGTTCCCGTGGTTCCCATGGTGGCGACGAAGTGGGTGATTCCACCTTGCGTATCACGCCAGATCTCGGGGCCGGTATGCCGGTAATGAGCCAGCGGGTTGTCCGGGTTGGCGAACTGATCCAGCACCTTGCCTTGCCCGTCGCGCTGCATCTGCTCGGCCAGATCGCGCGCCCCCTCCATGCCTTGGTCCTTGCTGACCAGGATTAGCTCGGCTCCATAGGCGCGCATCGCTGCCCGCCGTTCGATGCTCAGATGTTCCGGCATGATGAGTATCATCCGATAGCCCTTGATCGCCGCCGCCATCGCCAGGGCGATGCCGGTGTTGCCGCTGGTGGCTTCGATCAAGGTATCGCCGGGGCGAATTTCACCGCGCTTCTCGGCCTCGCTGATCATGCTCAGGGCTGGCCTGTCCTTGACCGAACCCGCCGGGTTATTGCCTTCCAGCTTGGCCAGCAGCAGGTTATTGGTACGCCCGGGCAAACGCTGCAAGCGTACCAGTGGCGTATTACCGATACAGTCTTCAAGGGTGGGGAACGCGGCCTTCATGGTATCTCGTCCTGGGTCTCGGGGATGGGGCGGCGGTGCAGTGTATTCATCAGGGTTCGGCTGTGCAACGGCCGATTCAGGTGAGCCGCCAAAGCGGCGCGGGTCAGCCGTTTGACCTCGCGCAGAATCCCGGGTTCGTGCAGCTCGCCACGCGCCAGCGCGCACAGACTCCGGCCGCTGATTGTCATTCCGCCACCGGAGGCGGTAAGTGGCAACGGTCCACGATCCAGCACATAGCGGTAATCCCGCGTGGCATCCAGCGGCTTGCCGCTGTCCGCCTCGCGGTCCAGCTGCAAGCCATAGCCCAGCTGCGCCAGCAACAACACCTCGAAGCGGCGCAGCACGGGTTCCTGATCGGGCACCGCGCCGAGTTCGGTCAGCGCCTCCCGGTAGCCATCGAACAGGAGCGGGTGCGGATCCTGTCGGGCCAGCAAGGCCAGCAGCAGCTCGTTGAGATACAGGCCACTCAGCAGCCGCTCAGGGGGTGGACGGATGGGCCGACCCTGCTCTTCCACGGCAGTCAGTGTACCCAGCTCGCCGCGGCCGGACCAGGACAGCAACAGCGGGGCAAACGGTTGCAGCAAACCGCGTAGCCGCGACCGGGCACGTCCGGCGCCGCGCGCGACCAGGCCGATCCGTCCCTGATCACGGCTCCATGCTTCGATCAGCAGACTGCTCTCGCGGTAGGGGCGACGATGCAGTACGAAAGCCGATGCCAGCGTGCCGCGCATGCTTGCCTAAGAATCATGGTACCCGAAACGGGCCAGGGCCTGCTCATCATCCGACCAGTCGGCCCGCACCTTGACCCAGGTTTCCAGGTACACCTTGCGGCCGAACAGACGCTCCATATCGAGCCGTGCCTGCCGCCCCACCTCGCGCAGCGTATGCCCCTGGTCACCGATCACGATGGCTTTCTGACCCGGCCTCTCGACCCAGATCACGGCGTGAATCCGATCCAGCGTCGGAGTTTCCTCGTAGCGTTCGATCTCGACCGTCAAAGCGTAAGGCACTTCGTCACGCAGCTGGCGGAACAGCTTTTCGCGGATCAGCTCAGCGGCCAGAAACCGCTGGTTGGCCGTGGTCAGCTCGTCTTCCCCGAAGGGAAACGGGGCGTTTGGCAGCAGTTCACCGATACCGCGCTCCAGCGCTTCGAGATTATCCCGCTTGAGCGCCGACAGAGGCACGATCCGCGCAAACTCAAGCCGCCGGGCCAGCGTCTCGATGAAAGGCAACAGTGCCGTCTTGTCCTTGAGCCTGTCGATCTTGTTGACCGCGGCAATCACCGGGCCGGGGAAGTCCTGCAACAGCGCCACCGCGGCATCATCCTCGCGCGTCCAGCGCAGGGCTTCGACCAGCAGCACCACCACATCGACCTGTTCCAGGGTCTGGCTGGCGAGCCGATTCATGTGTCGGTTCAACGCCTTGCGCCCCCCCAGGTGTAAACCAGGGGTATCGACATAGACGATTTGCGTGTCGGCCAGGGTCCGGATTCCCAGCAGGGTGTGGCGGGTGGTCTGCGGCTTGGCCGAGGTAATGCTGAGTTTCTGGCCCAGCAGGGCGTTCAACAGGGTTGATTTGCCCGTATTGGGCCGGCCCAGCAGGGCTACATGGCCGGCTCGGGTGGTCAGGTTCGACGACATCACCAAAGTTGCTCCAGGGCCTTGCGGGCCGCTTCCTGCTCGGCCTTGCGGCGGCTGCCACCCTCCGCCCGCGTGGTCACGACATCGGTCATGCACTCGATGGTGAAGCATTGTGCATGCGGTTCGCCCCGGGTGGCGACCAGCCGGTAGACCGGCAGCGGTCGCTGCCGGGCTTGCAGATATTCCTGCAAGCGGGTCTTGGGATCCTTGAGTTCGGTCAGCGGAGGCAAGGCCAGCAGGCGGTCCTGGTACAGCCGCAGAATCAATTGCTGACAGCTTGCGAAATCACTGTCCAGATAGACGG
Source organism: uncultured Candidatus Competibacteraceae bacterium (assembly GCA_964390235.1). Taxonomy (GTDB): domain Bacteria; phylum Pseudomonadota; class Gammaproteobacteria; order Competibacterales; family Competibacteraceae; genus CAYMHN01. Next base: position 6,505 of record CAYMHN010000001.1, on the reverse strand, counting down.
CGCCCAGCACGGCCTCCAGGGCATCGGCCAGGATCGACTGGCGCCGATAGCCACCGCTTTTCAGCTCGCCACCGCCGAGATTCAGAGAGTCGCCCAGCGACAGCTCGCGGGCAACGGACGCCAGCGTGTCGCCCTTGACCAAGACTGACCGCAGTCGGCTCAAATCGCCCTCGCTGGCCTGCGGATAACGCTCATACACCGCCACTGCAATGACGAAATTGAGCACCGCATCGCCCAGGAATTCCAGCCGTTCGTTGTTTACGCCACCCGCCGCGCTGCGGTGAGTCAGCGCGGTACGCAACAGCTCCGGGTCATGAAAGCGGTAACCCAGCAAGCGGCCAAAATCGGACAGGTTCACGGATACAGCTGGATGCTCTCGTTGAACTGTGCCACGACATGCAGATTGGCGAATAAGGCACGGCGGTCCTCATAGTTCAGGTCGGCAAGGATACGGCCTTGCTGCTTGCGGATCGGGATATCGCTGGCCTTCACCTTGGAAATATAGTCGATGGCGAAATGCCGATCCAATCGCCGTTGGATGTCTCGGGTGTCGACATCGTAGCTGCGGACGTCGTCGCCGATCGTCGCCAGTGCTTTGCGAATCTGATAATACTCGATGTAAATCGGCGCCACCCGGAAGCCGATCAGAACGACAGTCCCGATCAGTAGCAACAGCAGCAAACCGCTGAGTAAACCCAAGCCACGCTGATACCCAACTTGCGACCTCATTGAATGGTTCTCCCGATCCGATTGCAATGCCCGTTGAAGGTGATGCAGTTCGAGTTTAGCCAGATCAGAAAAGCCTTGCCAATCAGGTTTTCCTCGGGCATGAATCCCCAGTAACGGCTGTCGCGACTATTGTCCCGGTTATCACCCAGGGTAAAATAGTTTCCTGGAGGTACCACCCGCTCCCAGCTCTCGCCGAAAGACCCGGCACGCACCAGAATCCGGTGGCCGGCATCACCCAGCATTTCCAGCCACTGCTGATGACCCGGCGGGGTATCACCATTGTCGCGCGTAAGCGGCGTCAACACCACCGGTTCACCGTTGATGAACAGCTGCTTTTCGCGGTAGGCGATATGGTCGCCCGGCAAGCCGACGATGCGCTTGATATAGGCGATCGATGGATCTTCGGGATAGCGGAACACCACGACATCGCCACGCCCCGGTTCACCCAGCGACAGGATCTCGGTATTGAGCACCGGCAAGCGCAGACCGTAGGAGAACTTGTTCACCAGGATGAAATCCCCCGGCAACAGCGTGGGCTCCATGGAACCGGAGGGTATCCGGAACGGCTCGACCAGAAAGGAGCGCAGCACCAGGACAATCACGATCACCGGGAAAAAAGATCGTGAAATATCGACCAACCAGGGCGGTTTGCCGCTGTCGCTCGCTTCCCGGGTCGGTCCGGAACGAATACCGGTTTGCTGCCGGGTGCGACGCGGAGCCAGCACCATGCTGTCCAGCAACCAGATACTGCCAGTGACCAGGGCGAGAATAACCAGAATTGCCGCAAAATCAAATTGCATGCTGCTTGTCCTTGCACCCTCTGTTGATGGATGTGGGTTGATCGAAATGGGAAACCGGGCTTTATTTTCTATCGGACTGCAGTACGGCCAGAAAGGCCGCCTGGGGGATCTCGACCCGCCCGACCTGCTTCATCCGGCGCTTGCCGGCTTTCTGCTTTTCCAGCAGCTTGCGCTTGCGAGTAACGTCGCCGCCATAGCATTTCGCCGTCACATTCTTGCGCAAGGCCTTGACCGTGGAGCGGGCGATGATCTGATTGCCGACGGCGGCCTGCACCGCCACATCGAACATCTGCCGCGGGATCAGCTCCTTCATGCGTTCCGCCAGATCGCGCCCCCGGTACCGGGACTGCTCATGATGCACGATGATCGACAGGGCATCGACCCGCTCACCATTGATCAGCACATCGAGCTTGACCAGATTGGCCACCTGGAAGCGGAGAAAATCGTAATCGAAGGAAGCAAAGCCGCGGCTGACGGATTTCAGTCGGTCGAAGAAATCCATCACCACTTCGCTGAGCGGCAGTTCGAAGCTCAAGGCCACCTGCTTGCCGGAATACTGCATATTGCGCTGTACGCCGCGCTTTTCGATGCATAGGCCGATCACCGCGCCGAGGTACTCCTGCGGCACCAGAATATTGGCCAGAATGATGGGTTCGCGAATCTCTTCGATCTGATTGACCGGCGGCAGCTTGGCGGGATTGTCCACCGCCAGGGTCTCGCCAGTCGTGGTGATCACCTGATAGATCACGGTCGGCGCCGTGGTGATCAGATCGAGATCGTACTCGCGCTCGAGACGCTCCTGCACGATCTCCATGTGCAGCATGCCCAGAAACCCGCAGCGGAACCCGAACCCCAGCGCCTGCGAGGTCTCGGGTTCGTAGTGCAGAGAAGCATCGTTAAGGCGCAGCTTGCCCAGTGCTTCGCGCAGATTGTCATAGTCGTCCGCTTCGATCGGAAACAGGCCGGCGAAGACCCGCGGTTGTACCTTCTGAAATCCGGGCAGCGAGTGCGCGGCGGGACGGGCATCGTCGGTAATGGTATCGCCGACCGGCGCACCATCGATCTCCTTGACCCCGGCGATCACATAACCCACATCGCCGGTGGCCAGTACCTCCCGCTCGGTGGCCTTGGGGGTGAACACGCCGACCTTTTCCACCTGATAGGTGCGCCCCGTGGACATGATGCGCATCTTCTGCTTGGGCACGATACTGCCATCGACCACCCGCACCAGCGAAATCACCCCGACATAATTGTCGAACCAGGAATCGATGATCAGTGCCTTGAGGGAGGCTTCGGGATCGCCCTTGGGGGGCGGAATCCGCTGCACCAGGCGTTCCAGCAGTTCGATCACGCCTTCTCCGGTCTTGGCGCTGACCCGGACCGCGTCGCTGGCATCGATGCCGATGATATCGCCGATCTCCTCCGCCACCCGATCCGGTTCCGCCGAGGGCAGATCGATCTTGTTCAGCACCGGCACGACTTCCAGTCCCTGATCAATGGCGGTGTAGCAGTTGGCGACGCTTTGCGCCTCCACGCCCTGGGCTGCATCAACCACCAGCAGCGCGCCCTCGCAGGCCGACAGGGAACGGGACACTTCATAGGAGAAATCGACATGTCCCGGCGTATCGATGAAATTGAGCTTGTAGCGCTGGCCGTTCCGCGCGGTATAGTTGAGCGAGACGCTGTGCGCCTTGATGGTAATGCCTCGCTCCCGCTCCAGGTCCATCGAATCCAGAACCTGTTCGGCCTGTTCACGCTCGCTCAGACCCTCGCAGATCTGGATGAACCTGTCGGCTAGTGTGGATTTACCGTGATCGATATGGGCGATGATGGAAAAATTACGGATATGCTGCATCGACGAGTCTGTGTCCGGTCCGGGCCACACCGATTAGCCGGTTCTGGCAACCGCAAAGCTTTTGAATTATACCTTGCCGCTACGGTCAAGGCACATTACCGGTGGAATTTGTTCACGGACTCACGCGGATTGCAACGCCGGCAGGGGGAATTGCCGCGGATGTCATTGCGCGGCAGCCGGGCGGACCGAGCCCACGATGGAGGCCAGCGTCTCGGGAGGAACTTCACCGACCACCAGAACCTGATAGTGCCCATCGATCACCAGGCCATGGGCGTTGACCGCATCCATGCGCGATGCCCCCTCCAGCAGCGGTTCGCCATCCAGGGGTTCGACAAATACCGACACCGTGGCTAGTCCATCGCTGAATACCATCTGCTCGGTCGCCTGCCCCGGGTCATCCGTCTGATGCCACTGGTAGATGATCCGCTGGAAACCCGGCGGCAAGGCGGTAACCTGCCAGCCGGGGTCGGCCTGACCAGCGACGACACCGAACGGCGTGTTGATCGTGCGGAAGTCGGCATAACCCTCGGAATGGGGGACCAGCAGTGCCGGATCGATCTCCGGTACGACGTGCAGCTCGGTGAAGATCAGTTCCTCCAGCGCTTTGCCACGGTTGTCGATCAGGGAGGAGCGCAACACCAGACCGGTTTCGCTATCCAGCCACAGGCGGTAACCATAGCGGTACTGATCACGGGGTAGGACGGCGACCACCAGGGCGGGGCGGTTCGCCACCCGGTCATGGCCCAGCAGTTCGAAAGCGTAGCTTTCGGTGAGCCGGTCCAGGTCGCGGGGAAACGAGATTGGAAGCGGCGAACGGTCGTGCTTGGCCACCTTGAACGCAATCTGCTGATCCGGCAACAGGCAGATCACTTCCTCACCGTGGACGACCACCTCGCGCGCCATCCCATTGAGCGAGTACATTCGCTGCCTTGCCTGCCCGCCGGCATTGCTGTGGAGTATCGCCATCACATCGATGTCGCGCCCCTGGAAATAGACGAAGGTACCGTGATAATCGAGACTGTGGGTGGCCTTGATCATGCGCTCCAACCAGGCACGAGCTTCCTGTTCTGCGAAAGCGAGGCTCGACCAGGCCAGCATCAGCGAAAGCAGCAACGCTCTGTAAGCCATCAGTTAGCGACCGGTCTGGTAACTGGCCATGCGCACGTAGGGCATGACGCCGTAGACGCTGCTCATCGAGGCGAGGCTGTTATGATTGATCAGATAGGCATTGAGCTTGTCACCAGGACCAAGCTCGGGCGGTACTGTGGCCAGGGTGGAATTGTCAAGCCCCGGCACGGCAGGCAGGATGGGGTTGCCATCGGGTGCGTCGCGCAGGACGACTACGGTCACGGCTGCGACCGAGGCCGCCAGGGCAAAACCCAGCGCGGGTTTGCGCCAGCCCGCCGCGGGTGGGTTGGTGGTGCCGCGCAGCGGCGGCTCCGCATCGATCACGGTGCGCAGGCGATCCGCGAAACCGGGCTCGATGACCGGAGGGGTACTGCCTTTGAGCACCTCTCTGACCAGGTGGTAACGTTCCCAGCTGTTCTGCAAGACGATGTCACGTTCGAGTCGGCGCAGGGCCAGTTTGATTTCCTGCGGCGCGCACTCGTCGTCCATCAATGCGGAAACTTGCTCGTTCAATTTCTCCGCCATAGCTACTCAGCTCGCTAAGGTTAATGGATCAGTTCAGTAACGGTTTCAGTTTTTTGTCGATGGCTTCGCGGGCCCGGAAAATCCGGGATCGCACGGTACCGATCGGACAACCCATGGTCTGGGCGATTTCCTCGTAACTCATGCCCTCGAACTCGCGCAGGGTGATGGCCGTGCGTAGATCCTCGGGCAGATCGTCGATGGCCTGATAGACCGTCGCCTCGATTTCGTCCTTGAGCAGCAGACGCTCGGGCGTCTCGTATTCCTTGAGATACGACTGACCATCGAACTGCTCGGCGTCCTGGGCATCAATGTCGGACCCCGGAGGTCTGCGCCCCTGGGCCACCAGGTAATTCTTGGCCGTATTGATGGCAATCCGGTACAGCCAGGTGTAGAAGGCACTGTCACCACGAAACCCCGGCAAGGCCCGATAGGCTTTGAGAAAGGCTTCCTGCGAGATATCCAGCGCTTCGTGGGGATCGTGTACATAACGCGAAATCAGTTTGATGATCTTGTACTGATATCGCTGCACCAGAACATCAAACGCACGCTTTTCACCTTGCTGTACCCGTGCGACCAGCTCACGGTCCACATTACGTTCGCCCATTCGGGCAGGCCCCTTTCAACAGTGTTGGGGCGCCTTGATTACTATCCCGTCAGACCGGGTGGGTTTGGGTTAGTTCGTCAAGACGCCGAATAACTTCATTAATTTTTCTGAGAAAATTCAGAAGATCGATTGGTATCGAGAATCATGCACCATAGCCCATCCGGTAACCGGCTCTCAAGCAGAGCTTCGATCACTCATCATCTTCATGGTGCCGCCGCAAATCGCTGCGCAAGCGGCGCAAGGCGCTTGCATCCCCCATGCCCGCCAGCAGGATCACGGTACGCTGGCGCCAGCGCCCCTGCCGGAATACCAGGATCAGCAGCCACGGGTGTATGAACCAGCGGTGCAGCGGTAGTTCAACCACCCGCCCATCACCCATGATCAGACGCCAGGTCTGCTCGGTGAAGCTCAGGCACCGGACGAACCGGGGGCTGGAGCGATTCCCGAAGCGGTCGAGGTAATATGCCAGGGACGCCAGTATCGCGGCCAGCAGCAGCCCACGGACCGGGAACCCCGCGGCGGAAACCAGCACCGCGACCGCGGCCAGCATGTGCAGCCCGGCCAGTACCATGCACCACCGATAGGCGGGCGACAGATCAATGACCAGACTGCGCAATCTGCTGGATCAATCCGCTCAGCTGCTCGTCGACCGGGGTTTCCCGACCACTGAGATAAGCCCAGATCTGGGGATCCGGCAGTTCCAGCAACTCGCTGAAGCACTGCCGCTCGACCTCCGGCGCGGTGGGATAGCGCTGTTCCAGATACGCGAGCAGCAGCTGATCCAGCTCCTTCATGCCGCGCCGACACCGCCACCGGAGTTTACCCGTCAACGCCGCTCCACCATGAGCTTCTTGATCTCGGCGA